>JBOHKF010000175.1:0-13119 GCA_050729015.1 Rhizomicrobium sp.
TGGAACAGGCGATGGCCTATATCGAGGATGACGAACTGGTGGAAGTGACGCCAAAGAGCATCCGCTTGCGAAAGCGCCAGTTGCTGCCGCATTTGCGCAGGCGCGCCAGGCAAAGCGCGGATGTCTGGTGAGGCGGTCTTTCGCCCGTTCCGCGCGCCGCTCCGGCGGCCAAATTCCCGTCTCACCTTGAGCGGCCGTCCATGCCGGATCAGTGTGCGGCCATGACCGTATCCCCCGAGCTTATCGCCCTGGCGCACCGCCTGGCTGATGCCTCCGGGGACGCGATCCGCCCGCTGTTCCGCCGGAAAATTGAAGTGGCGCACAAGCAGGGACGGCACACCTTCGATCCCGTCACCGCGGCGGACCGGAATGCCGAACGCGCCATGCGCGCCATTCTCGCAGATCGACGACCGGATGACGCCGTGTTGGGCGAGGAATTCGGCGAGCGAGAAGGCTCTTCGGGTTACCGCTGGGTATTCGATCCGCTCGACGGCACACGTGCTTTCATCACCGGTCGTCACGAATGGGGTTCGCTGATCGCCCTGGAATGGCAGGAGATGCCGGTCTTGGGGATTCTCGACCAGCCGGTTCTGGGAGAGCGATTCGTTGGCGTGAACGGCCGCTCCGAACTCGTCCAGGCCGGCGAAAGCTCGCGGCTCAAAGTACGCGATTGCGCCGGCTTGCGCGAGGCGGTGCTCTGCGCGACCGACCCCAAGGGGTATTTCTCGCAGAATGAGCTTGCCCGCTTTTCGCGGGTCGAGAGCGTTGCCAGGATGACCCGCTACGGCGGCGACTGTTATCTTTTCGCGGCCTTGGCACTCGGCTTTGTGGATATCGTGGTCGAGGCGGGACTCGCGCCGTGGGATATTGCCGCGATGATTCCTCTCGTCGAAGGCGCGGGCGGCGTGATCAGCGATTGGCAAGGCGGCTCGCCGCGAAGCGGAGAGACCATTCTTGCCTGCGGCGATGGTCGCGTTCACCGGGAAGCGGTGCGGCTTCTTTCGGACGGAATCTGACTCTTCCGCAGCTTTTATGTGGGAGAATTGCGGCAAAAAGTGGCGCCGGCCGTCCGTGTACGTCGTGATGCCGCAATGACCCGTCTTGCCACAATGATGCCTTGCCGGTTCCGGCAACGTGGCGCCCGACGCCGGCGTTTTCTTCCTGCAACATCTTCAGCGGGACCCCTATGAACGAGATGCGCAATAGCGATGGGAAGCCGGGGGATGGGAAGCCGGGGCTTGGCACGACCTCCGAAAGCGTCCGGCGCGATGAGGCGATCGGTAAGGCTCGCGGGTTCAACGATAGCGGAGGCCTTGCAAATTTTCGCCACAACGAGGCCGGGCCAACTAGCAGCACGGCGCGACTGGCCGGCGCCGGCGTGGTGATCCTGGTGCTGATCGGCGCTGGGGCTTATGCTTATACGGCCTCGCAGAGCGGCGGGCACACCTTTTTCAGTCCGGCCAAACCGGTGTTCAGTCCGCCCAAACCGGTGGCGAACAATGCGCGGGCGCAGGCGGTTCAGACTACGCCGGCGCCCTTGTCGGCCGCGGACAATGCAGCCTTGGCGACTTCGCCTTACGGCGCTTTGCCCCAGGCCACGCCGCCAGCGGCCCCACCGCCATCCCCGACATCCAATATGGCCGCGGTGACACCTGAGCCTGCGGCCCCCAAGCCAACCGCCGAGCACCGGCATCCACGGACCGCGCATGCGCGCGTCCGCCGGCATCAAGCTGCGGAAGCGGCGCAAGAAGCTGAGGAGACCGGCCAGCTCAACGCGCAGGAGTCCCAGGCGGTGACCCAGGAAAATCGTGCTGCCGAAAGCACCACGGCCGAGGCTTCAGCGGTGGCGTCCGGGCATCCGTCTACGCAAGCTCCGGTCGAGAATTCCCAGCCCGCAACCGCAAGCGATGATGCCAACGAAACTACGGCCGGCAAGCTGTCGGCGGCCCCAAACGCCGCGTCGGGGTCAGCGTTACCGGCGCCGCCGACCTCCTCGATGGCGAGCAACAGCGGTTCTCAGAACGGCACTGCAAATAGCACGGCGCAGAACGCCGCCCCATCGAGCGCAACGCCGGCCCAGCCGGCAACTCCGGCCCCCTCCGCCGGCACTCAGCAGCCCGATCAGTCCGCCCCATCCCCGGAATAACCCGGCAAGAATCCCGTCAAGGGTCAGACGCCCCGGCAGCGGCAAACCGGGGCGTCTTTTTTATGAAGCGGTCGAACGCCGACCAGAACTGATTCCTGAGAGCATCGCGTTCCATCAGGATTTCATGCTGGGCATTCCCGATCTCCAGGAATTGGCCGTGCGGCATGCGGGCGGCGAAGCGTGCCACGGCCTCCATGGTGCAGACCCGATCACGGCCCGCCCCCAAGAGTAGGGACGGAGTGGGGATTGCCTCGGCATAACCCGGCGTGCCCATCAGCGCGATGGCGTGCAAGGCTGCGCCCAGCCAGCCCCAGGTGGGCCCGTTGACGCGAAGCTCCGGATTTTCGGCAAGAATCGCCTGCGTCCGGGCGTAACGCTTGGGATCGGAAGTGACGATCTGAAGTGCAAACGGGAACGTCAATTGGTCGCGCCGTCCCATGCCCCACACGAATTCCCGCGAAGGCGCGTTGCGGTTGATGAAGGCGGCGATCCGCTCCACCGCCCACCAGGGAAGGCCGCGCCGCTTGATAGCCAACATGGGCGCGCAAAGGACGCTCAACGCGAATTCACCGGGAACATCATGGCAGCGGCGAAGCAGAATATTTCCGCCCATCGAATGCGCCAGTGCGATCGGCTGCGCTCCCGGCGCGGTCATGGGACGGACGACTTCGCGGATAACGGTGTCGAGATCCTGATCATAGGCGGCGAAATCGTCGATGTGCGCCTTGCGGCGGTCGGCGGCAAGCCGATCGGACCCTCCCTGGCCGCGCCAGTCGAAGGTGACGACTGAAAAGCCCCGCCCGCGCAATTCATCTATCACTTCGAAATATTTCTCGATGAATTCCGTCTGCCCGTTCAGAAGCAAACAGACAGGTCCCGAAGCCTCAAAGCGGGCAGCCCTGAGCCTGACGCCGCCCGCACTGAGGTAAAAAGGTTCGAAGCTTCGCGAAGCCGGCGTCATTGGCGTGGGACTTTGCGCGGCCGCCTGCTTATGTTCAAGTTCGGCCTCAAGATGCGCCGCGACGCCCTCGCCCAAGCCTGCTTTCTCGTCCACATTGCCGTGCTGGCTTTGGTGGTGTTTGGCTGGATTCTTGCCGCTCGCGGCTGGCTGATTGCCTATCTCGTCTTTCTTCCGCTTATGGTCCTGCACTGGAAACTCAACCGCAACGCCTGCCTTCTCAATAACCTGGAGAATTGGCTGCGCCATCGCCGCTGGCGGTCGCCGCAGACGAATCGCGAGGAGGGTGCCTGGCTGAGGACGCTTCTGGCGGACGCGACCGGATTGAAGCTCAAGCCGGCCCATATGGACGCCGTGATCTATGGTGCGACCCTCACATTCTGGATTCTGGGCTGGGCCCGGGTTCTTGGAAAATTCTAGAATCGCGCGTTCGGGGACCTTGAAGAGCGGCGTTTCCGGCCCCATTTCAACAGTGTTCCGGGGGCGTTAAGCACCGGACAATCACAACGCTTTCAGGAGGTTGTCATGCGTTTGGATTACTCACCCTTCTTTCGTTCCACCGTTGGCTTCGACCGGCTGCTGGACTTGCTCGAATCGGGCGATTCCGCGGGCGGCTATCCCCCCTACAATATCGAGCGCAGCGACGAGAACAATTATCGCGTCACCGTTGCCGTCGCCGGCTTCGCCGAAAAGGACTTGGCCATCGAAGTGGCAGACGGTGTCTTGACCGTGACCGGCAAGCGCGACGGCCAGCCCACCGCCAGCTATCTTCACCAGGGCATTGCCGGGCGCGCCTTCGAGCGAAGTTTTCAGCTTGCGGAGCATGTCGAAGTCCGTGGCGCCAAGCTCGAGAATGGCCTGCTCCATATCGAACTCGTGCGGATCGTGCCCGAAGCCATGAAACCCCGCCGCATTGTCATCAATGCGCCCGAGCTCAAGGCCGTCGGCGGCGCCAAAGCCGCCTAAAGGTACCGGAGATCTCCCCCGCGTCTTTTGAGCGGGGGAGATTTCTTGGCGATCGCGGGACTCCGTTGGACGGCCCGCTTTTTGTTGTTAGCTTGCCCCTCATGGCCCTGTGGACACCGGCCCGCAAAGTCGGGATTAGCGGCATCGAGGAACTCAAGGCGCAGTTCGCTCAACTGTTCGCCCGGTTCGGAGCGCCGCCCGCCGAGGTCGCGTTCGCGGCGGCGCAACTGGGCCCGGTCTCCGGCGAATGGGCAAAGCCCGAACGGGTCCAGCCGGGACGGACGATTCTCTATTTTCATGGTGGCGGCTTCATCAGTGGCGACCCGGAAACGCATCGGGCGTTTTCGGGAAAGCTGGCCGAGATCGGCGAGGCGGATTGTTTCTCGGTGCGCTATCGGCTGGCGCCCGATTATGTCTTCCCGGCGCCGGTCCGAGACGGCATTGACGCTTATCGCGCCTTGATCGCCGCGGGGGTGGAGAACCGCCAAGTCGTGCTGGCAGGCGATGGCGCCGGCGGCGGCCTCGCCTTCGCGGTGGCCCTCGCCATCCGCAATGCGGGCCTTGCCATGCCCGCCGCCATTGCCGCGATGTCTCCCTGGGCGGATCTTTCGCTGTCAGGCTGGTCGTTGCTGCGCAACCAGAAAAGCGATCCCGTCCTCGATTGGGAGCTGTTGTTTCAATGCGCCCGCCATTATTTGCGCAAAGCCAATCCCGCGGACGCCTATGCCTCGCCCGCCTTTGCCAATTTGAAGGATTTTCCGCCGGTGATGGTGCATGCGGGTTCGGCGGAAATCCTGCGCGATGACGCCTCCAAGCTGGGCGACCGCGCCGCCGAGGCGCAAACCTCCATGAGCGTGGAAATTTATGACGGCTTGGGGCATCTCTTCCAATGCGATAGCCGGAGCAGCGAAGCCAAGGTTTCCTTTTCCCGCCTGGGCCAGTTCATCCGCAGCAAAACCAGAATCGCCTTATGACGGGCCGATGCGCCTCCCGGCCGACAAAATCCTATGCTTGCGCGAATTTCATCGGAAGGCGGGCGGCGGTGAAGTCGGCATTGGTGAGATCGGCCTCGCGCAGATCGGCGGTCGAAAAGTCGGCCGAGGTAAAATCGCTGCCTGACATACACATCCGCCGCAGGTCGGCGCCGCGGAAATCCGCATAGCGGGCCTCGGCATGGTCGAGCCTTGCTGGAAGCAACCGGTTGTTGGCGATCAGCAGAGGACCGAGTTGGCCCTCGCGCAGATCGGCATGATTGAGCTTGGCGCCGGAGAGATTGACCCCTCTCAAGTCCGCGCCGGCGAATCGTGCCGACCTGAGATCGCAGCCTGAGAGGTTGCTGCCTTGAAGCGAAGCGCCGCTGAAATCGATTCCATAGAAAATCGCTTGTGGCGCGATCAAGGCGGTGAGCCGGCATTTGGAAAGATCCTTGATCCAGCGCAAGTCGAGGCCGGAAAGGTCGGCGGGCTTGCCGTCGCGGCCATCGCTTTCCGCCCAACTCATATGGGCTTTGAGCATCGCCTCGATTCGCTGGCTTTCCGTGGCCTCCGGCGGCTTTTTCTCGGTCAGGATTCCCGAGAGATCTGCGCCATGGGTGTTGGCGAAGTCCAGCTTCGCGCCGATCAGAATCGCGCCCGCCAGGTTTGCGCCAGTGAGATTACAGCCCGAAAGATCGGCATTCTCCAGATTGGCGCCGCTGAGCTTGGCCTGCCTGAGATTGGCGCGGGACAGGCGGCAGCCTTTCATCATGGCATCGGTGAAATCCGCCTGGATGGCCATCGCTCCGGTGAGTCGGGCGCCCTCGAGATTGGCCGAATTGAGCATCGCGGCCGGAAGCTCGGTCGGGCCCAAATCGTGCTGGAGCAGGCGCAGATTCCCGCGGCGATCCTTTTCGGCGATCGTTCCCTCGCGCATGTCGGCTTCGAAAAGGTCGGCGCCGATCATGTTGGCGCCGCGCAGCGACACGCCCCGCAAATCGGCGCGGCGCATTATCGCCTTGGCGAGATTGGCGCGGCGCAGGTCGGCGCCGAAAAAGCTGGCCGATTCCAGGCGGGTGCCGGCGAAATTGGTCTCCTCGAGCACGGCGCCGGTGAAATCCGCATCGGAAAGATTGCGGCCGGCCAGATCCAATCCCGAAAGGTCGCGAAACGCGAAGGTGGCGCGGGCGCCGCCGACGCGCCCAGCAAACAGCATCTCGTGGCGGGTTGCCGCCTCGAAAACGTCCTTCTGAGTCAATTTGGCGAAACCGCCATGGCGGGCGCGGATCATGGGACTGGCGCTCGATTAAGCCTTTTCAGGGCGGCGATACTGGGCCTTTCGGCCTAACGTCCGATTAAGACGAGAAAATTTGCTGTTGAACCATGGGCCTGGACGGGTACAAAGGCGGCCCGGTCAGGGCCAGGCCGGGCGGGAAGAGGCGAAGCGGCCATTCCCTTAAAGGGCGAAAAATCAAGGACGGCCTGCCTTTTGGGCAGCCTGGGCCAAAAGCGAGGATTGGACTTGAAGCACCGCCTGACGCTTTCCGCTGCCACGGCCGCGCTGCTGGCTGCACCTTTTGGCCTTCCGGTCCGCGCCGACACGACCATCACCGGCCATCAAAAAAGCGCGGTGACCACCAGCACCGACGGCAACATCACGATCCAAGCCGGCGGCGATATTACGCTTAAAGCGGCCTTGCCCGCCGTCACCATCAACTCCAACAACTTCCTGCAGAATGAAGGCAGCATTTCCAATGCCAACACCTCCAACGCGATCGGCGTGGAAGTGAACACCAGCAACGGCAACCTCGTGAACAGTACCGGACTGTTCAATCTGGGCGCCATCGACCTTACCGGCTCCGGCGCCGGCAAGGCCGCGATCTTCATCCAGGGCGGCAACACGTTCTTCGCGCCAATCACGCTGGAGACGGTCGCCACCACCGCCGGCAGCACCGTCACCGGCGTCAGCGGGTCGTCCGTCCAGATCCAGGGCGATCAAAGCAATGTTCTCACCTTGCAGCAGGGCACCACCGTGGACGGCGACTTGGTGCTGGCGGGGGCGATGGGGCTTTCGCCATCCCAGAATTCCACGGTCGCCGGCAACACCGCGATGGACATCGAGGGCAATCTTCAAGGCAATTTCCAGATCGCCGAAGGCGCCAGCATCACCTCCATCGGCAACCAGGCGCGAGGCGTGTTTCTGGTGGGCCCGGTTTCTCCCTGCCAGAACAATGCCAGCCTGGGCTACGCCTGCGCCAACAGCGGCACGTCGCTGGCGTCGACCGGTACCTTCATGAATTTCGGCACCATCAGCGTGATCGGCCAGCAATTCACCAATCATCGGCTCCAGAACGATTTCGAAAGCGGCAGCGCGGTCGTGATCGGCAACTCGGTGGCAGGCGGCTTCTTCAACGCCGGCCCCGCCACCGGCAACACCTCGATTCCCACCGCCAGCATCAGCGGCAATGGCGACATCGGCGGCAGCAGCAGCGGGTCGGTCTTTTCCCCCGTGCTCCTGATCGACCCATCGCAATCGGTAACCGGGACGCAGCTTCAGGTGAGAGGTCCGGCGCTGTTCGGCCCGGTGCAAAGCTCCGTCGATTCGATAGACGGTTCGCCAACCGGCTATGCCTTCATCAACCACGGGGCGATTTCGGCGCAACCCGCCGATCCGGACGTGAGTTCGCAGGCGGTGGTGATCCAGGGCTCGTCGGCTGCGAACTACACCTGCCTCAGTGCTTCCGCTACGTCCTGCGCGGGCGTGCCGGCGACGGCGGGCGCGCTGGTCACCCAAGGCGGTCTGCTCAACACGGGCACCATCCGCGCCCAGTCCACCACGCGGGAGAATACCACCTCGAACATTTCCTCCGAAGCGCTATTCATCGGTTCCTTCACCACGGTGCCGCGCCTGGACGTGTCGGGCGAGTTCATCAGCGGTACCACCTTCACCCCAGCCACCATCGCTGCGGTGGTGGCTGGTCCCGGCGGCGGCAGCGCCACCGGGCTGCAAATCGGCAGCCAGGCGAATGTACCGCAGATTGACGTGCTTCAGCACGCCACCATCGAGGCCGCCGTTTCCACCACGTCGCTGTCACCCGACAGCACCTTCGCCACCTTGACCTCGCCCTTCACTCAGCAGGCCGAGGCCGTGCTGGATCAATCGGGCAGCATCAGGACCATTAACAACGCGGGCGCGATTTTGGCGGTCACGACCGTCCAGACCGCCCAGGCGAACGCGGTCGTGGTCAATACCAGCCAGGCGATCAATCTTCTGGCCGGCACCAGCGGCGGCACCACGATCAACAATAGCGGCATCATCGAAGGCGACGTATTGTTCAACTCGGGCGGGGGCGGCAACGCCTTGAACGTGGGCAATAGCGGCGCCGGACCGGGCGACGCGAGCGGCAATGCCGACAGCGCCATTACCACGGTGCAAGGGACCGCGGTCGCCAACTCGCCCTTTGCCTATGCCACCGTTTCGGGTCATATCGACTCTTCGGTCTCCGGCGGGCCGCCGGTCACCGAACTCGGTTTGCTGGATTTCGGTTCCGGAACCGGCAACACCTTGCACGTCGGCGGCTTCGGCTATGTGAATGATGTGATCGAGGCCGCGCCGGGCGGGGTTGACGTCCAGGTGGACAACAACGGCGAGCTTTTTGTCGGCACCGACGCCGCGGTGCCGACCTTCAATGTCCGCAACATCAAGGTGGGACCGGGCGGCGAATTGGGGCTTACCGTCTCCCAGTTCAACGCCAACAGCATCACCCCCGTGGTGCTGGCCACAGGCTCGGCCAACATCGATCCCAACGCCAAGGTGGGCTTGCAGTTCGGAAGCTTCATCTCGTCGGGCACCACTTTGGCAAGCGTGAGCGCGCCCAAGCCCCAGGTCATCACCTTGCTGAGCGCGCCCGGCGCCAATTTCGCGCCCCTCGTCGCCAGCGAGAATCCGGTGCTGGAGACGGAAATCCCTTTCCTGTTCGAGCCCAGCGCGAGGCCCTTGTCGCAAGGCGCGTCCGGCGCCAACAGCACCCTGCTGCTCAGCCTGACGCCGCGCGTGCCTGGCAAAACCAACCCGGTGGATGGCGTGCCCGGACTTGATCTTTCCGGCGATGCCCTGAACCTCTTCCCGTTCACCGCCGGCGCCTTGGCCAACGACCCGCTCCTGGGATCGGCCATCGCCACCAACCTGACCGTCTATAACACCAATGGCCAGCCCACCAGCGGCATCAACCTGGCGGCGAGCCAGCAGGCGGCCAAGCAGGTGTTCTCCCAGTTCACGCCCGACGTATCGGGCGGCACCAGACAGGTGGCCATCTTGCTTACCGACCAGGAAACCGGACCCACCGCGGCACGCCAGAGGCTGCTGCGCTCCTATGCCGATGTGGCCGGCGAGCTGACACTATGGAGCACGGAGTTTGTGGGCTTCATAGACAATAATGGGCGCACCGATCCCAATGGCACGCTCGTCAACTACAAGGACCACGGTTTCGGCTACGCAGTGGGCATGGATGCGGGGACCCCGGCCGGCGGCTGGTATGGCGGCGCGCTCAGCGTCTATTCCGGCGACGTGGGCGAGACGCTGCCGCGCGCAAGCCTCACCCACGAATTCTGGTACATGCTCACCGGCTACACCGATTGGCGCGGCCGGCACATCTTCCTGGATTCCACCGGCACGGTCGGCTACGGCTCGCTGAATGGCAACCGCACGCTCGCGGTTGGCGATCAGAACCGCGACGCGGTGGGCAAGCGGGCATCTCTGATGGGTTCGCTGGGGGCCACAACCGGCGCCTTCTTCCACTACGGCTTCCTGGATATTACGCCGCACATCGCCATGGACGGCCTTGCCATGCGCGAGGAAGGCTACACCGAGAACGGCGGCGGCAACGGCCTCGACCTGCAGGTGGCGCCCTATTACGCCAATTCGTTGCGGGCCTCGGTGGGCAGCGATTTCAAGACCGGCTTCGAGCTTTTCGGGGCGACCATCTCGCCAGAGGCCAGGCTCGGCTATCGCTACGACATGGTGGGGATGCCGGTGAAGCTGAAGGCGGGTTTTGTCTCGACGGGGGGGCTTCAGACGCCCGGCAATGTCATCACCTTCGTGGGCCCCGACCCCGACACCGGCGATGCCGTGGCGGGCCTTTCGCTGGGAGCAGGCACCGATACCTGGCAGCTCGGCATCAATTACGACTGGATCCGCGGCAACAACGGTTCCACGTCGGAAGTCGGAACGCTCACCCTTTTGGGCCGGATTTAGCGTCGAGCGTCGATTCGTGAATTTGGTGAACCGCCCGGATATTTATTTTGTCGCAATTCGATCGCGCAAAGCTCTTCCGGAAATTGCTCTAACCGTTGGCGAGCGCGATGAACTTCGTCACATGGTCTTCGGGGGTGGCAAAGGATGTGGCGATGCGTGCGACCACACGGCCGTCTTCGGGCGGAAGCCAATCGTGAAAGATCGCGCCCGCGTCCCTGAGACGCCGGGCTTTTTCCACCGTCATGCCGATGAACACCATATTGGTTTCGACCGGCGCCATGAGCGTGACATCGCGCACCTGCCCTATGCCTCGGGCAATGCGGCGCGCCAGGTCATTGGCATGAAGCGCGCTGGTGAGCCAAAGATCATCCTTGAGAAGGGCGCTCAACTGCGCCGAGACGAAGCGCAGCTTGGAGGCAAGATGTCCGGCCCGCTTGCGGCGAAAGGCGAAATCCCGGGCCGCCGTCCGATCGAAGAAGATCACCGCTTCCGCCGCCAGCGCTCCGGCCTTGGTGGCACCGAAGCCGAGCACGTCGACGCCGCATTTCCAGGTCGCCGCCGCCGGCCCGCAATTCAAATGCGCCATGGCATTGGCAAAGCGCGCGCCGTCCATATGCAGTTTGAGGCCCTGGGCGTGGGCCATTTCCGCGATGGCGGCGAGTTCGAAGGGGGTATAGACGGTGCCAAGCTCGCTTGCCTGGCTGACGCTCACCACTTTGGGCTGGACGCTGTGGACGCTTGCGTCGAGGCTCTTCAAGCCCTGGGCGATGGTTTCGGGGGCAAGCTTGCCATCCCGTCCGTCCAAACCGATCAACTTGGCGCCGGAAAAGAATTCGGGCGCGCCGCATTCGGAAGTCATGATGTGGCTGTCCTTATGGCAAAGAACGGCGCCATAGGGCGGCGTGAGTGAGGCCAGCGCCAAAGCATTGGCCGCGGTGCCGGTCAAGACCGGAAACACCGTCACCTCGCGCTGGAACAGATCGCCGAATTGGCGTGTCAGACCCTCGGTGACGCTATCGTCGCCATAGGCCATTTCCGCGCCGGCATTGGCGGCTTCGAGCGCCTTCCATATTTGCGGCAGGGCGCCATAGGCGTTGTCGGACGCGAAATTCATGGTCGTCACCAGCTTCCGGTGTTGGGCAACGAGCGCCAGGGCTCTTGCGGAGGAAGGGCGCCCCCCTCTTGCAGCAATTCGATCGAGATGCCGTCGGGCGAGCGGATGAAAGCCATGTGGCCGTCACGCGGCGGACGATTGATGGTGACGCCCCCTGCCATCAGCTTGGCGCAAAGGGCATAGATGTCCTTCACGGCATAAGCGAGATGGCCAAAATTGCGGCCGCCGGAATAGCGCTTTTCGTCCCAGTTCCAAGTGAGCTCGATCATGGGACATTGCTTGGCGGACGGACCCCCGTCTACCGGACCCCCGTCTCCCGGACCCTCGTCTTCCGGAGCGGCTAGAAACACCAGGGTGTAGCGGCCTTTTTCATTCACCACCCTCCTCACTTCCGCGAGTCCCAGTTTCGCGCAATAAAAATCCAACGACGCTTCGAGGTCCGACACGCGCACCATCGTATGCAGATACCGCATGCCTCTCCTTCGCTGCTGCAGCACTTCCGGGAAATGAGGATAAGCCATATCTCATCCGGGAACCGCAGCATGAGAGCGGCAACGGTCTATCCAAACAAAGGCTTTTTCGCCGCACCATCGTCGGAGGCCGGTCCGGTGCCTGCCGGCCCGGCGGGATAGTCTGCTTGCTGCGTCTGCGAGAGACTCTTGATCCCGGGCTAGCCGCGATTGAGATTCCAAGGGATTCATTGGCGCTCCTATCCGGGTCGCCATGATCTCATGGCTTGCTGCGTCTGCGAAAGCGTCTCTCGGCGTTCTGTTCCGGGCTACCGAGCGTCGGTGCGGTCATGCGGGGGCGGAGATCGGCTTCGCATCATGGTTCGAATTTCCTCTTGCCAAGCGCGATTACCATTGCTTTAACAAGGGGCAACGAGCGCTAGGCAATTGGCGCCAGGTTGGGCTTATGTCTCGATCCAAAGTTTGTGAGCCCGGCGCCCGTGCGCGCCGGGTTTGTCTTGTCTAGTGAGCGAAAAACATGGAACGCCCTAATCACGATCTACAAGCAGTAGCTGCGGGTTCGAAAGAAGGCCGCGCTGTCAGCTTGGCGATTACCATCGCCATTCAGGTGGCGGTCGTACTGGCGCTTGTGGCGGGTTTGGCCTCGTCACAGCTCAAGAAGGAGTTGCTCGCCATCAATGCCTCGGTGGAGCGGCCGAAAGTTATCCCCAAGGCGCCGCCGCCGCCGCCGCCGAACCTGGTGCGGCCGCCGCCGGTTACAACCGTCGTGCCCCAATTCGCCATCGAAGCGCCACCGCCGCCCGCAGCCCCTGCCCCGGTCAAGGCCGCACCTCCGGCGCCGCCCCGGGTTGAGGCTCCCACCGAGCTCAAGGCGATCACGCGCACCCATACGCTTCCGCCCTATCCCACCATCTCTCAGCGCTTGGGCGAGCAGGGGACTTCGCAACTTGAGATTTCGATCAACATCCAAGGCAACGTCACCACCTGCAAGATTTCAAAATCGTCCGGCTCTCAACGTCTCGACACCGCGGCTTGTGGCTATGTCAAGGACCATTGGCGGTGGCAGCCGCCAACCAAGGCGGGCAAGGCCGTCTCGGCCACCACCATGGTAGATGTCGTCTGGAATCTGAAGAACGCCCAGTAACCACCAATCTGTCTGTTAATCTTAGGAGTCAGAAAATGAATTATAGGATCGTGACGATCGCAGCTGCCATCGTCCTTTCATTGGGTCTTGGCC
>JBOHKF010000176.1:0-1807 GCA_050729015.1 Rhizomicrobium sp.
TCGCGGGCGATATTGTTGCCGGTGGCGCCTTCGGGAAAGCCGCAGCCGAGAAACACGTCCTCAACCTCGGCAAAGGCAACTTTGGCCCTGCCGATCGCATGCTTGATCGCATGGCCGCCCAGAACCGCGCCATGAGTCTCGTTGAAGCCGCCACGCACGGATTTAGCCAGCCCGGTACGCGCGGTCGAGACGATGACAGCCTGCTTCATGACGTTCTCCTGTTCGCCAAAAAGCACGTTAGAGTCCGGATTCAATTAAAGCCAGTATGCGGAGGCGGGCGGCAAGGTGAACCGCGGGCGAGAAAATCGCCGGCGAGCTTGTCGTAGCGTCTAGCAATCCGCCGCCGGAAGTCCTTGAGCCCGCAGAAGCGGCGCTCAATGACGTGATGTTCGCTATAGGTTCTTTTGTCGAAAGAGTGAATTCCGATGCGACGGGATTTGTCGGGATTTACCGGCCTGGCGGCGGGGCAAGCTCCCCCGGGCCCGGCGATCTGCTTGCGCGGCCAGCCAGTCCGTGGATACTATGGACAAGCCTGCCCACATCTCCGCCAGGCGCAACAACTGCAAAAGGTCCTAAAATCGCCACGGATTTTGGCGGCATGACCGGCAACCGGAACCCACGCCTTACTATTTCGGGCTTTCCCTACGGCGACGGAGTTTAATGTCCAAACGAGGTTCCACTCCTGCCGGCACGAATACCGGACCCCAGCCGCATTCCGATGACCGACAATCGGGTTCGAACGATGGCGGGCAACAGAGCAATGGTCTCATCGTTGGGATCGGCGCGTCTGCCGGGGGGCTTGAGGCGTTCAAAGCTTTTTTTGGCAGCATGCCCGTCGATAGCGGCATGGCGTTCGTCCTCGTTCAACATCTTTCCCCCGATCATACGAGCATGCTCGCCGAAATTCTGGCGCGGCTTACGCCGATGCCGGTGTTGGAGGGGACGACCGGCATGCGTGCAAACGCCAATCACGTCTATGTCATTCCGCCAAATTCCACCTTGACGATCAAGGATCGGCACCTTCAGGTCGCCAGACCGGCGCCGCCGCGCGAACTCAGGCGGCCCATCGACACATTTTTACGTCCCTGGCCGAAGACCAGGAAGACAACGCCGTCTGTATTGTCCTTGCGGGCACCGGCAGCGACGGGAGCCTTGGGCTGAAGGCCGTCAAGGAGAACGGCGGCCTGACCATGGCGCAGGCCGAGTTCGATCACACCGCCAAGAGCGGTATGCCGCAGAGCGCCGCGTTAACCGGCCTGGTCGACCAGGTTCTGCTCGTCGAGGACATGCCGGCGCGCTTGCTGAAATACCACGACCATCTTCGGTCGGTCGCCAGCCTGAAGGATGGTGACGGCACCCGCAGCGACACCGCGGATCATCTTCTGACGATCACCGGCCTGCTTCGCGCAAAAACCGGTCACGACTTCGGCAAGTACAAGGACAAGACCCTCACCCGCCGCATCCAACGCCGGATGCAGGTGCTGCAGACCGACACCTTTCCCGCCTATATTGCGCGCCTGCGCAAGGACCCGAAGGAGGGCGAGCTTCTGTTTCGCGACCTGCTGATCGGGGTGACGCAGTTTTTCCGCGACCCGGAAGCTTTCGACGCCCTACGCAAATCGACGATCGAAAAACTGGTAAAAGCCAAGGACGGAGACGCTCCGGTCCGCGTTTGGGTTCCCGCCTGCTCGAGCGGCGAAGAAGTCTATTCCATTGCCATACTTGTCCGCGAGGCAATGGAAGAACAAAGCGTGGCAACCCCGGTTCAGATTTTTGGCACCGACATTGATGACCGGGCCATCGAAAT
>JBOHKF010000177.1:0-4320 GCA_050729015.1 Rhizomicrobium sp.
GCGCATAGCCGTCCATCCGCGGCATCTTGATGTCGGAGATCAGCAGCGCGATCCCCGGATTGAGCTTGAGAAGCGCCAGCGCCTCCTCGCCGTCGGCAGCCTGAAAGACTTCGAAACCGGCATCCTCGAGCATCTCGACCGCGATCGCGCGCAGCATCACTTCATCCTCGGCGATCAGGACTTGTCCCTTCATGAAGCCTCCCTGCGCGGCATGAGGATGCCTGGGTGTTTGCTCCAGGCTGGCTGACGATGGTAAGATGGCCGGCCGATTGTCGGACATAGCCGACGGCGATCGACAGGCCAAGCCCCGTCCCCTTGCCCATTGGCTTTGTGGTAAACAAGGGGTCCAGGGCGCGGTGCGGGGCTTAGAGTCTGTTAACGCTGTCCGCTAGCCAGATTGTTTACCCCCCAGGGCTTAGCTTTCCCGGTCAGTTTTGGGGCGCGAGCGCGAGACACGCGCGAATTGGCCATGGAACACAAGAGCTTGGTGGCTGACGCACTCGCTTATTCGCGGGTTTGGCTGCGTTTTGCCGATCCCGAGACCGAGCGGCGCTTCGCCCGCCGCGCGCTCCGGGACTCGATGGGATTCATCCGCACCTATCTGGCCGCGGGCGCCGCCCTCTACATGCTTTTCGGAATCCTCGATCTCAAGCTCGGGGGCAGAGTGGTTCACAGCCTGTTTCTCATCCGCTACGGCGTGGTGTCGCCCATCGTTCTCGCGGTCCTGGGACTGACCTTCACCCGCTATTTCGAAAAGGTGAGCCAGTTCGCCCTGGCCGGCGCGATGGCCACGGCCGGCCTGGGCGTGGTGGCGATGACGGTGGTGATGCCGCCGCCATTCAACAGCAACTATTACGCCGGCTTGATCATGGTGGTGATTTATTGCGACAGCCTGATCCGGGTGGATTTCATCCCCAGCATGGCGATTTCGCTGTTCCTGGTTTTCGCCTACGAAATCTCCGCGGTTTTTCTCAACCCTCTGCCCGCGTCCGACCTGATCTCAAACAATTTTTTTCTCAGCATGGCGACTTTGGTCGGGCTTCTATCCAGCTACATTTCCGAAACCCAAATTCGCGAGGCTTATATCGCCCAGCGCACGATCGAGGCCAAGAACGAGATCGCCAACCTGCTTCTGGTCGAGGCCAACCAGGCCAATCATTCGAAAAGCGAGTTCCTGGCCAACATGAGTCACGAGTTGCGCACGCCCTTGAACGCCATCATCGGATTCTCGGACATCATGGACAAGGAGACATTCGGTGCGCTTGGCAACCGGAATTACGCGGCCTATGTCAAAGATATCGCGTCAAGCGGCCACCACCTGCTTTCGATCATCAATGACATTCTCGATCTCGCCAAGGCCGAGGCGAACAAATTGACCCTTGACGAGCGCGAGATTGACCTTGTGCAGGTGGCGGGCGAAAGCGTGCGGATGTGCGAGCCAAGGGCGTATCAGAACGCCATCCGCATTGTGCTCAAAAGTTCAACCGAGCGGATCATGGCCCGCGCCGACGGCAAGCTGATCCTCCAAATTCTCCTCAATCTGGTCTCGAACGCCGTAAAATTCAGCAATTCCGGCGGCCGGGTCGAGGTATCGCTGGGCCTAACGGATCGTTCGGTGCTGATCGCGGTTTCGGATCACGGGATCGGCATTCCGCCGGCCGATATCGAGCGGGTGCTGCGGCCGTTCGAGCAGGTCGAGAATTCGCTCACCCGCCAGCACAGCGGCACCGGCCTGGGCCTTCCTTATGCCCTCAAGCTTGCCGAGTTGCACGGCGGCGCCCTTAAGATCGAGAGCGAGGTCGGTATGGGGACCAGGGTGACGGTGATGTTGCCGCGCGAGCGCCTCGTCGCCAGGCGCCAAGCGCCGCCGCCGGGCCTGCGCGTAGCGGTCTAGAGAAGGTTACCGTTTCGCAGAACCGGTCGAGGTGTGAAAATCGGCGCGGAAAACCGCTTCAGGGTTTGCGCAGGAACAGGAGGCGGACGCGCCCGGTCTTCTCGAGCTCGGTCCAGCACTGCCGCGCGCCGAGCCCTTCGGTCCAAGCCTTCATCTCCGCTTCATCGCGATAGGCCAGGCTCCAGTCCGCGATGAATTCCATGGGCCAGAGATTGGAGAGCGCCGTCTCGTTCATGTTGGCGATGATGAGCAGTCCCCCCGGCGCCAAGGCCGCGTAAAGCCGGCGCACCAGCAGGCGGGCGCGGCGGTCGCTCAAATAATCAATCAGCCCCAGAGAATAGATCAGATTCTGCGGGGGCACCTGATGAAGCCCGCCATTGGCGCGCAGAATGTCGGTAAAGGAAAGATTGAGCGATTTGAGTCGCGCCTGGTCCCCGTGGCTGAGGACCAGGGGATAGAGATGGTCATAGGCATAGGCCAGCGCCTCGGCCTCCTGATCCACCAAAGTGAACTCCGCCTTGCCGCTGCGCGCCTGCGGGCTTTCCAGGAAAAGCTGGATTTCGCGCGCCGGTCCGCTGCCAAGGCTCAGGATTCGCGCCGGGCCCTCCTGGCCGCGTTCGCGCACCAGATCGGCAATCCTTGCCTTGACCAGTTGCATGCGCGTGGCGATGCATTCGGCGACTTCCAGTCCCAGCCGGTGCAACAGTTGGCGATAGACGCCCGCGCCCTGCCGCTCCCAGTCGTAGACCTGGTTCATGATCCGGTAGTCTCCGGGATAGCCCAGGGGCTTGGCGTAGGAGCGGTCCCAGATCGCGCCGCCCCGCATTTCCGGGGTGAGCACCAGTTCGGTGAATTCCTTGGTTGCCTCACGGGCGTCCCGGTCGGCCATCACCTGACGGACGAGGTCGTTGCCGGTGAGCCACAACGCGCGCCATTGCTCGATGACTCGGCTTTCGCAGGCCTCGAAGGCTCCGACATCATCGAAGGCATGGGAAAGGCGACCGGCAAGATGCCGGTTTTCGTCCAGGATGGCCTGATAGGATCGCAAAAATCCCAACACATCCGAGCAGAAGGCGCGGTATTCGCGCGGCACCAGGGCGTTGCGTTCGCCGGCGAGCAGACTGCCATGCTGGGCGATCTGCGCCTGGGCATTGCGGCTCAGGAGCCGGTCGAAATCCACGTAGGAATCGACCAGGGTGAACGCCAGCTTCGAGCCGAAGGCGGTGCATTCATTGCGGCATACTCTGGCGCGCCCCTCGAAAATGGATAAGCCCGCCTGCTGCAAGATCACCGGCACCGTCTCGCCCAGGCAGAGTTCGTCTTCCACCGCCTGCTTGGCAAGCACGGCGATGCCGGTGAGGCTGATGTCGTGCAACTGATAGCTGGAAGACTTCACCCGCACGCGGGGAGGGCGGTTGGGGAAGAGCTTGCGCGCGTCGAAGCGCGTCGGACGAAACCAGGTCTCTCTGCCGCTCGAACCCTTCAAGTCTTCATAGGCAAGCATGTTCGCATTCCGCCGGTGAGTGAGTTGCTCCAGGCTTCTTTGACGCCACCCTCGCGCCCGCAAACACGCGGCGGGACCTATCCGGCGGCCTTCAAGGCTAAGTCTGGCCGCTCTCCAAATAGTTAACAACTCGTTAATAGCCCATCCAAATAGTTAACGTCAACTTTTTTCGGCGTCTCTGCTCGCCATAATCGTTAACGAGCAACTCATGCGTGTGCCGGCGCGTGTGCCGAGAATAATCAGTCCACGGACGGTATCGGCCGGTGGCGCGTTCGCCATCCCCTTTGAGCCCCCGGTCCCAATTTCCCAACCGGTTGAAGCGCCATGGGCCGGCCGGGAAGCCGTTGCGGGTGCCGGTGACCCGGCAGGAGCCCGTCGCAGTATTTGCCTGCCCGCGATATAATGGTTCAGGCTTAGGGCATTTGAGTGGCGGATGGTGGGGAGGTGCCTCGCCCTTCCGTGAGGGGGAGAAATAAGATGGCGGCGAGAGCGAAAAAAAAACCGATGAAAAGGAAGGTGGCCCAACCGCCGCCTGGAAAGAAGCTTAAGCCACCGGCGATGCCGCCCTCGGAGGACGCGAAGCTCTCCGGCCGTCCGGTCTGGCAGGGTAATCTCAGGCTCTCGCTGGTGTCCTGCCCGGTGGCGCTTTACAACGCCACCAGCCGCATCGGCGACATATCTTTCCATCTTCTCAACCCCGAGACGAACAATCGGGTTCGCATGGTGCCCACCGATCCGGAGACAGGTCCGGTCAACCGTGCCGATCTGGTCAAGGGCTACGAGATCTCCAAGAACCATTATGTGATCCTGCAAAAGGACGAAATCGACGCGGTGCGGCTCCAGACCACGCGCACCATCGAGATCGAGCGTTTCGTGAACGAAAACGAGATCGACCGCTTGTTCTGGAACGATCCCTATTACC
>JBOHKF010000178.1:0-4221 GCA_050729015.1 Rhizomicrobium sp.
GCCTCGACGGGGGTGATCGGCGAGCCTCTGCCGACCGAAAAAATCACGCGAATGCTGGCCAAAATGGCTGAAGACGCTTCGCCATCCGGTTGGCGCGCCGCCGCCGAAGCAATCATGACCACCGATACCTACCCCAAGCTCGCCACCGCGACGGCGGTCATTGACGGCAGCAAAGTGACCCTCAACGGTATCGCCAAAGGTTCCGGCATGATCGCGCCCGACATGGCGACTCTGCTGGCATTTGTCTTTACCGATGCAGCACTTCCTGCCGCGGTTCTTCAGGAATGTCTGGAAGCCGGGACCGGGCCTTCCTTCAATTCCATCACCGTGGATTCCGACACGTCCACCAGCGACACTCTACTCTTGTTCGCGACCGGTCGGGGCGCGAAGCATGGCGCCGTCGACAAGGCCTCGGATAAAAGGCTGAAGGATTTCCGTCGACGGTTGGACTCGCTCCTCCTGGAGCTTGCGCTTTCCGTGGTGAAGGATGGCGAGGGCGCCCGGAAACTGATCCGCGTGGACATCAGCGGCGCGAAAAGCGATCGCGCCGCCCGCCGCATCGGTCTCGCCATTGCCAATTCGCCGCTGGTCAAGACCGCGATTGCCGGCAGCGACGCCAATTGGGGCCGCGTGGTCATGGCCGTCGGCAAGGCCGGAGAGACTGCCGATCGCGACAAGCTCAAAATCTCGTTCGGCGGCCATGTCGTGGCCGAAAAGGGGGCGCGGGCGCCCAACTATGACGAAGGACGGGCAACCAAGGCGGTGTCGGCGCGCGAAGTGGACATCGCCGTGGATCTGGGATTGGGCAGGGGAAGGGCGCGAATTTTCACTTGCGATCTTACCCATGGCTACATTGATATTAACGGCAGCTATCGAAGTTAGACTTACGGGCGCGCGTCAGGCGAGGCTTGCCTCCAGAGTGACTTCGGCCTTGAGCAGCTTGGAGACCGGGCAGCCGGTCTTCGCCTTGGCGGCCAATTCCTCGAATTTGGATTTGTCGCAGCCGGGAATTTTCGCTTTAAGCACCAGATGTATCTTGGTGATGGCGAAGCCGTCTGCCTGTTTTTCCAAGGTGACAAGGGCCTTGGTGTTCATTTCTTCTGCCTTGAGACCTGCCTCCCCCAAGATCAGGGAGAGCGCCATGGTGAAGCAGCCTGCGTGGGCGGCGCCGATCAGCTCTTCCGGATTGGTTCCAGGCTTGCCTTCAAAGCGGCTGGCGAAGCCATAGGGATAGGAATCAAGAGCGCGGCTCTTGGTGGAGAGCGCGCCCCTGCCGTCCTTGAGGCCGCCATGCCAAACGGCCATTCCAAATGTGGTCATCTTCGTCTCCTGTCGGTGGCTCATGCTTGCGGAGCGGCGCATCTTAATCAAGGTTTAGGGCAGCATTTAATCCCACCTTAGGGGCGGATCCCGATGTCGAAGCCCGACAATGCCAAGCTGGTCGCTCTTGTGGTGGCGGCGGCGCTGATCGATCCCGACGGCCGCGTGCTGATCGCGAAACGGCCCCCGGGAAAGGACATGGCAGGGTTATGGGAATTCCCAGGGGGCAAGATCGAAGGCTTGGAAACGCCGGAACAGGCGTTGATCCGCGAACTCACCGAAGAACTGGGGATATTGGTGAAGCCGGCCTGTCTTGCGCCTTTTACTTTTGCTTCCCACAGTTACCCCCATTTCCACCTTTTGATGCCGCTTTATCTTTGCCGACGATGGGAAGGGATAGCCGCGCCCCGCGAGCATTCCGCAATCAAATGGATGAGACCGCGCGACCTTATCGCCCATCCCGCCGCCCACCCCATGCCGGCGGCGGACCTGCCGCTGCTTCCCATGCTGCGCGATCTCCTGTAACGCAATTCGCCGGCAGGCGCTGGGCGCGACCGCGATCGAATACGCTCTGGTGGCCGGGCTGATCTCGTTCGCGATCGTTGGCGCGCTCGCGGCGAGCCATGCAGCCGATGCGAAATCTAAATTTTGCGTTCGATTGTGCCCAGGGCATCGCTGAGACGCAACCTGGCGCTTCCCGGCAGAAGCGCTTTCTGCTGGCTCTCGTGCGGCGCCCAGCCCGTGAGATAAAGGGTCTCGAAAGTGGCAAGCAGCTTGCCGTCCTGGCTGTGGTTGAGCGTGTAGTGGAACCTTACGGCGTCCGGCATCCGCTTGCCGAGGAATGTCTTGCGCCGCCCTTGGAGGGCATTGGACTGACCGTGCGCGCGTAGATCGCGCAAAAGGCCCGCCAGCTCCGTGTAGCGCACGGTCAGCCTCTCGACATCGGCCACGGCAAGCGCAAAGCCCGCGCGCTGCAACAGAGTGCCGGCATCCCGGACATCGGCCATAGGCGCCACATGAGGACTGGCGCCGCCTGAGATATCGCTCTCGGCCCGCATGAAGCTGTCGCGCAATTCGTTCAGGCTGGCGCCCCCGAACAAGGTGGCAAGAAACAGTCCGTCCGGCTTGAGCGCCGAGCGAATCTGGATGAGGGCCCCCAGGAGATCGTTGATGGATTGAAGAGAATACATGCTGACCACCAGATCGAAACTGGCATCCGCCCCCAGAAATTCCTGTTCATCGAATTGTCTGACGGTCCAATCGCCGGCAAAGGGCCGGAGCGCCTCGGGAAGCTTTTCTCCCACCACAAGACCGGCAGCGAAGCGGCGGGTAACCGCCGACAGCCGGTGGGTGAGCCCGTCCTTCGTCGCGGAATCGAGGAAGCGGTCTGCCCCGATGCGGGCGGCGCGTGCGCTTGCCCGGCGCGCGGCGCCGAAATCAAAAAGGGGCTTTGGATTGCCGCTCATCCGGATAGATTAGTGGGATGGGCAGCCATTGGAAAACCTTGCTGGCCGATATTCTGTTTCCGCCGCTCTGCATCGCCTGCCGGGCTCCGCTGGGTGGCGCATCCGGCTTTTGCGCGGGCTGCTGGAGCCAAATCGCCTTTCTCGACGGTCCCATGTGCGATGGCTGCGGTCTTCCGTTCGTCGTGGATGCCGGGGAGGGGACACGCTGCGGCGCCTGCCTCGCCCGGCCCCCGGCCTATGATCGCGCCCGGGCGATATTCGCCTACGATTCGTTCAGCCGTGGACCGATTCTGGCCCTGAAGCATGCGGACCGGTTGGAACTGGTCCCGGGCTTCGCCCAGTGGCTGGAGCGCGCCGGCCGCCTGTTAATTTCAGAAAGCGAGATCATTATCCCGGTACCGCTGCATCGCTTGCGGCTTTGGCGCCGGCGCTACAACCAGGCAGCCGAACTCGCCCGCGCGCTGGGCCGGCGTACTGGCAAGCCCGTTCTCCTTAACACCCTTGTCCGAAAGAGAAAGACCGAAAGCCAGGGCGCCATGGTGTCCGCGAGTGGCAGGCGGCGAAATGTGCGGGGAGCGTTTGCGGTCCCGCGACCGGCTATGGTCAAGGGACGAAGTATTCTTCTGATTGACGACGTGCTCACCACCGGCGCTACCGCCGAATCCTGCGCCCGCGCGCTCAAAGGCGCCGGTGCGGCCACGGTGCATGTCTTGGCTTTGGCCCGCGTTGTGAAAGGCGCAGAGGCTTCGCCATGGAATATTCCAGGAAAGGTGTGAAGCGGTTTTCCGCGCCAGCGACAACAGAATCCCGGTATGAAACCAGTCGTCATCTACACCACCCCCATCTGCCCCTATTGCGCCCGCGCCAAATCGCTCTTGGGCCGAAAGGGCGTGCGCTATGAGGAAAAAGACGTGATGATGGACGATGCGGCCCGGGAAGAGATGCTCGCCAAGGCGGGTGGGGCGCGGACCGTCCCTCAGATTTTCATCGGCGAAACCCTTGTCGGCGGCTGCGACGAACTTTGCGCGCTGGAGCGGGAAGGAAAGCTCGATCTGCTGTTAGGGAGATGACCTGGACATCCCTGGCCCCCTCTTGCGACAATGGCGCATCGAGGAGGCTCGATTGAGCAAATTCCGCACGGCCTGCGTCCAACTCCGTTCCGGTGAGGACGTGAAGGAGAACATCCGGGAGGCAGCCCGCTGGATACGCGAGGCCGCCAAGGAGGGTGCCCGGTTCGTCGCCACGCCGGAGAACACCAGCCTGATGGCGCCGGATGGGGGGGCCAAGCTTGCGCGCAGCCATGACGAGGCGCGCGATCCGGCGCTGCCTTTGTTTGGCAGCCTCGCCAAGGAGCTTGGCCTCTGGCTCTTGATCGGATCGCTTGCGATCAAGGTCAGCGAGACCATGACCGCCAACCGTTCCTTCCTGTTTTCGC
>JBOHKF010000179.1:0-3661 GCA_050729015.1 Rhizomicrobium sp.
GGCGTGCCTTCCAGCTTATATTCCGGGCGGTTGCCGATATTGTCGGTCTTGAACCGCCATGCCACTTCCAGGTTCGAGAAATTCGAGGCGTTGATCTGGTCCAGCGGCTTGTACCGGCTCCCCGACAAATCCCCCGTGTAGACCGGCCAGTCCACATTCCGACCACCCGTCTGGGCCAAGGCCGGGCCCGCCAGCGCCATCAGCGAGGCAGCCGCCAGAAGTGTTCCTTTCATTCATTCCCCCTGTCGAAAGACGAAGACGACGGCCGGCCCATTGTTTATCGGGCCGGCTCCATCCCATCGCTTCCAGGCGGTTCTACGACTTTTTGACGGGTATCGCCAAGGCGCGCCTCGTTCGGCATGGATGCTCGGCCTGGCCCACTGAAAGATGGAGATCCCCGCGACCGCAAATCGAAGGATTGGTGCTTCCTATCCTCAAACCTAACTACAGGTCGAACGTCAGGGGCTTCCAGCCGCGACAGCGTCGATCTCAAGCAGGAAATCGGGATGCGGAAGGCCAGCCACAACCATCAGCATCGAGGCGGGGCGGGCATCGCCAAGTATGCGAGTGCGCACTGCAATATAGGCCGGAATATCTTCCGCGCGCGTGAGGTATTGCGTGATCTTGACAAGGTCTTTGACGGACATGTCGGCGGCCTTGAGCATGGCAAGTATATGACTCCAGGCCAGTTCGGCTTGGCGGGTGATGTCGGCAGGGAATTGGCCTTGCCCGTCCATGCCGGGAGTTCCCGACGTGAACAGCCAGCGCCGATTCGGAGCCACTTCCACGGCGTCGCCATAATTGCCGATCCGGGAGGCTACGCCCGTATCGCGAAGGGTATTGGACATGCTCGATCCTCCTGATGACCGGGAGGAATGAAGACGCTGACGTTCGCGGTAGCAAGCCTCCGAAACTGCCGATTCACGCGTTCGTGGCGCCCCCCCCGGCGGCAGAGGCATTTTTTGCGCTTCCGGGGAATAATGTCTTAGGATGGCGGCTTAGTGGCGCCATGGCCGTCGGTATGTTATATGACGCGCAGGTGCCCGGGAATTTCTTGTCGGAGTGAACGATGGTCACGCTTCAAATCAACGGTCAGCCCCACACCGTAGACGCCCCCGATGACATGCCGCTGCTTTGGGCCTTGCGGGACCTGGTCGGACTTACCGGCACGAAATATGGCTGTGGCATCGCCCAGTGCGGCGCCTGCACCGTGCACCTGGACGGCAAGCCCGTGCGTTCCTGCCTGCTGCCGGTCGGCTCCATCGGCAATCGCGCCGTGACCACCATAGAAGCGGTCGGCGAAACGCCAAATGGGGCGAGAATCCAGAAGGCCTGGCTGGACATTGAGGTGGTGCAGTGCGGCTATTGCCAGGCCGGGCAGATCATGTCCGCCACGGCCCTTCTCGACCGGACGCCCAATCCTGACGACTCCGACATTGACGCGGCAATGGCGGGCAATATTTGCCGTTGCGGCACCTACGTGCGCATTCGCCAGGCGATCAAGAACGCCGCCAAATCGGTCTACAAGGGGCCATCATGGGGAGCTTTGCCGAACGGTCCTACACCGGCGATTTTTCACGCCGCATCGACGTCCATGTTTCTGATACCCGCGAGGCTTCGGGCGATATCGATGAGCCGGCTGGACCGCCGTCTCCGGTCAACCCGGTGGCGGCCGCGACGGGCATCGGGCGGCGCAGACTTCCCATCAATCGTGACATCCTGGCAGGCAGGAAAATCGCATGAGCACCAGGGGCTGGGGAATAGCGGTGGCGGTGGTCGTCGTCGTCGTGCTTGGGTTTTTGGCGTGGCTGCTCTTGATCCCGGGGCCGACGGCATTCGCCAGCGGCTCCACGGTAGCCCTTGCCGATTACAAAGGGCCGGACCCGACCGGAGTTCCGGCCGAGTACAAAAGCGAGGATCTCGTCAAGCGCGGCGAATATCTTGCCCACGCCGCGGATTGCCTCGCCTGCCATACCGCCGCCGGCGGCCAGCCCTATGCCGGCGGCCTCGCCTTCAACCTGCCCGGCATCGGCACCATCTATTCGACCAATATCACTCCCGACAAGGACACGGGCATCGGCAATTACACCGATCGCCAATTCCTGGATGCCGTGCATGAGGGCATTCGCCGCGATGGGACGCGGCTTTATCCGGCCATGAGCTATACGTCCTACACCTACATGACCGACGCCGACGCGCTGGCAATCAAGGCCTATCTGTTCAGCCTGCCGGCCGTGCGTTCGCCCGCCAAGGCCGACAATCTGGCATGGCCCTTCAATCATCGCCGACTGATGGCGGTTTGGGACTTCTTCTATAATTCGGATGCCCGTTTCAGGCCCAACCGCGGCCAGAGCGCAGAGTGGAACCGGGGCGCCTATCTGGCCGAGGCCATGGGGCATTGCGGGGAATGCCACACGCCGCGCAATCTGGCCTATGCGCTCGACAATCGCGACAAATACGCGGGCGCGGTAACCGCCGGCTGGCGCGCCTACAACATCACCCCCGACGCCAAGTCCGGGCTGGGAAGCTGGAGCGACAATGATCTCTCCACCTATCTTTCCACCGGGCATGCCGACGGCCATGGCGGCGCCGCCGGACCGATGGGCGAGGCCGCCGATGACAGCCTCACCTATCTCACCCCCGGCGATATTCACGCCCTGGTGGTCTATTTGAGAAGCGTGCCGCCGCAATCAAGCGACATGCCCCGCACGGTCGATGTTCCGGCGCCCGCTTCCTATCGCCAGGGCGCCACTGCCGGCCTCGATCCCCGGGGGGAGATGATTTTCGCGGGCGCCTGCGCGAGTTGTCACGACTGGACGGGCATCAGTCCCTTGAGCAAATACGCCACCCTGACGGGCGTGCGCGCGGTCAACGATCCTTCCGCCACCAACGTGGTCCAGGCCATCGTCAACGGCGTGAACCGCAAGACTCCGCAAGGGCAGACCGTCTTCATGCCGGCCTTCGGCGGCTCCTACTCCAACGATGAGATCGCGGCGCTGGCGAATTACGTGACCGCCCGTTTCGGCGCCAAGGGCGCGCATATGACCGCCCAGGACATCGCCTCGCTCCGCAGGCAGGCCGCGCAGCCGGAGTAGCGCCGGCTTCAGACCGGCGCGCCATGGGCGCGAAGCAGCCGGAGCGCCACGGCCGCATCTTCGCGCACGGCGCGATGGGCCCCGCCCACCGCGATCACCGTCTGCACCTGGGGCGCATAAAGGCCTGGAAGCGCCGGCGAGACGGAGGTCACCAGACCGGCGTCGATCTTCACCTTCTGTCCGTCGGGACGGGTGAGCGCCACTTCGCCGGCCGTTGCTCCCATCGTCCCGTCCTTCAGAAGCCGGCCGATCGCGGCGATATAACCGCGCGTCTCGACGGGCAGCGGCAGCCCTCGCAAAAGATGATCTTCGATCGCGCCGGGTCCGGCGTTATAGGCTGCGAACATGGCGGGATAGCCATATTTGTGGTGAAGCCAATTCAGGTAGGCGGCGCCGGCGTAGATGTTGTCGTGCGGGTCGAAGGGATCGGTACCCAGGCCATATTGCGCGGCCATCTCCCGGTAGGTGCGCGGCATGATCTGCATCACACCGATGGCGCCGGCCGAGGAGACGATGGGGCTGTCGTCGGCAAGGACGGTGCGCCCGCCGCTTTCCTGGCGCATCAC
>JBOHKF010000180.1:0-4189 GCA_050729015.1 Rhizomicrobium sp.
GTAGATGATAGAAACGTGCGGGCGCCAGGGCGTTCGAGGCCAGCCACATGTAAAGCGCGACCCGCCAGCGGCTCAGAATGGGATGATCGCCCGGGACCAGCGTCTCCCGGCCTAAGAAAAAGGTCGACTGATCCATTTCCAGCGCCAGGCCGTGGGCGCGGGCGAGTGCCAGGTCCTGAGGAATATTGGGACTCTCGAAGAAGCCGTAGACCAGGCGGGCAACAAAAAACCCTTTGCCCAATTTCTCTACCGCAATGCGCCGCGAGGCGGGGACGAAAGGCGTGTCGGTGGTGGTGACGGTGGCTAGAACCACGCGCTCATGCAGGACCTTGAAATGCTTGAGCGCGTGCAGAAGCGCCCCCGGCACCATGTCGCTGCGGGCGCTCATGAACACCGCGGTCCCGGCCACGCGCTGGGTCATCTTGTCGGCGCGCTCCAGGAACAGATCGAGGGAAAGCGAGCTTTCGCGGACTTTTTCCATATAGATCCGCCGCCCTGTCCGCCAGGTTTCCATCACCACGAACACGCCCGCCGATACCGCCAGGGGAAGCCAGCCGCCATTGACGATCTTAAGGGCGTTGGAGGCGAGAAAGGCGAGATCGATGAATCCCAGGACGCCGAATACGGCGAATACGGCCGACGCCCGCCAATGCCAGCGAAAACGCGCCACCACGCCCACCAGCACCGTCGATATGACCATCACCCCGGTGACGGCGATGCCATAGGCCGAGGCCAGGGCGTCCGAAGACTTGAAGATCAGCACGATCAGCACCACGCCCACGCCCAACATGGCGTTGACCCGCGGAACGTAGATCTGCCCCCGTTCGGTGGCGGAGGTATTGCGGATCTCCATGCGAGGCAATTGACCCAACTGCACGGCATGACGGGTGATGGAAAAGACCCCTGAGATCACCGCCTGCGAGGCAATGACGGTGGCGATCGTCGCCAACCCCACCATCGGATAATGTGCCCAGGAAGGCGCCAGCGCGTAGAACAGGAAAGGCGCTTGGGTGGGATGTTGCAGGAGCAGGGCCCCCTGGCCGAAATAATTCAGAATAAGGGCGGGAAAGACGAAATAGAGCCAGGCCCACCTTATGGCGCGGCGGCCGAAATGGCCCATGTCGGCATAGAGAGCCTCGCAGCCGGTCACCGCCAACACCACCAGGCCCAAGGTGACAAAGGCGGCCCAAGGCTCGTGGCGAAACAGGGAAAGGCCATAAAGCGGATTGATGGCGAGCAGGATGCGGGGCGACTTCACGACCGCCGACACGCCCAGCACGGCAATCACCAGGAACCAGATCATCATCACCGGCCCGAACAGCTTGCCGATGCGCGCGGTGCCACGACTCTGGAGGAAGAAGAGGCCGATCAGGATGATCACCGTAAGCGGTACCACCGACGGGGTGAAAGCGCTGCCGCCGGCGCTCAGGCCTTCCATGGCCGACAGAACCGAGACGGCGGGCGTGAGCATTCCGTCGCCGTAAAAGAGCGCCAGGCCCATCAAGGCGGCGACGCCGATGGCGGTCTTGACGCCACGCCCCACCGGTGAGCGGTGCGCCAGCGCGGCCAGCGCCAATACCCCCCCCTCGCCATTATTGTCGGCGCGCATGATGAACATGATGTACTTGACCGTCACGACGATCAGGAGCGCCCAGAGGATCAGGGATACCGATCCATAGACCGCCGCCGGGTCGGGAACCTGTCCTCCCGCCGCGATCGCCGTCTCGCGCATGGCATAAAGCGGCGAAGTCCCGATATCGCCGAATACCACTCCAAGCGCACCCAGGGTGAGACCCAGGTCGCGGCGGATGGAAAAGGTGCCGGCCGGCTCGGTAATTGCGGGTTTGATCGGGCCCGGCAGATTCACAGGATAGAACTCATGGGCGCGCGAAGACTCCTTGGTGGCGGTGATGCATCGGTGGCCCGAAGGGAGCGGGAAAATAGGACTTTCATGACCGCGGTTCAAACCGGGGCGTCCCCGTAAGGCAGACGTGGCAAGTCATTGGGATTAATTGACATTGCCAACCTCGGCCGGCGCGAGGAGGGCGTTATCCACCGCCTCGGCCGAGGGTTAAGGAGTCCTTACTCGCCGGGCGTGATGCGCTGACGCACGGGTTCGCCGGCGCCCGATGCCCCCATCGCTCCGATCGAGACCAGCCCGGCCACGGCAAAGAAGAAAAATACCGCCGCCCAGTTGGACTCGGCGAAGGCGAAGACCGGCAGGAGCAGGCCCGCCGCCAGTTCGGGAAGGCCGCGCCAGCCGCCGGCGTGATTTTCGCCCATCCGCGCGGTGCGGTTGAAATCCATGCGGCTTGAAAGGAAAGCTTCGAACGTGGCCCTGGTATTGGCGAGAATGAGGCCGGAAGGAAACACCACCGCGAGGAGCAGCGCGCGGTAAAGCCGGGGCTGGCGGTGATGGCCCAGCATTTTCTGGCCGAGATAGAGATAGCCGATGGAAGAGGCCAGCCCCAGGAGCGTGACAACCAGGCCCAGAAGGGCCACCGCCGAATAATAGACCACACCCATATACATCAAGGTCAGCGAGATCGCGGCACTGGCGAACGCCAGCATGTAGAAGGAGAACTGGCACATTTGAACCGTCATCGCCGCCTTCTTCCACAGCGGCATCCGGCTCGCCCAGACTTGCGGCAACAATTTGCGCGCGACCTGGGCGTGGCCCTTGGTCCAGCGTGCCTGCTGCGCGCGCCAGGCCGCCGCGGTTGGCGGCAGTTCGCCCGGCACCACCAGGTCCGACAGCACCGCCGCGCGCCAGCCCTGCATCATGCAGCGCATGGAAAGATCGAGATCTTCGGTGAGCGTGTCGCCCGTCCAGCCGCCGCCTTCCTCGATTGCGGTGCGCGACCATACCCCGGCCGTGCCGTTGAACGAGATGGGAAGGTCGGCGCGAAAGCGCGCCTCCTGCTCCACCGCAAAGTGCGAATCGAGCAGCAGGCCCTGGACGCGGGTCAGCCAACTGGCATTGCGGTTCGCATGTCCCCAGCGCGCCTGAACGAAAGCGAGTCGGCGATCGGCCAGCAGCGCCGGCACCGTGCGCTTGAGAAAATCGGGCGGCGGCACGAAGTCGGCATCGAAGATCGCCACGTAAGGCGCGTCGCAATGTTTGAGGCCGAAGGCGAGATTGCCGGCCTTGAACCCGCAACGGTGGCCGCGCCGCAGAATATCGAGCTTCACGCCCTCGGGAACGGCCGCCATGACCTGGCCGGTCAGGCCCGCATGCGCGTCGCCATCGCCATCGTCCAGAAGCTGTATGGTCAGCCGGTCCCTGGGCCAGTCCATTCTGGCTGCCGCTTCAACCACCCGGATCGCAAGCAGCCCCTCGTTGCAGACAGGGAGCTGAACCAGCACCGGGGGCAATTCCCTGTCCGGGAGCGAGAGCATGTCGAGCGCGGGCCTTTTGCGGAAGACCCGTACCCAGGCCAGGACCGCAAGCTGGACGGAAAGAGTGCAAACGGTGACGAGGACGCAAGTGAGCGCAAACTGGAGGGCCAGGGAGAGACCGAGAAAGAGATCGTCCATCGCGAGAGTTCTGGCCCCAAACGCTTAAGCCCCTGTATTTGTGGGACTTTCCGTAATCCAACGCATATGCCGGACGAGGCAGTGAGAACCCCTCCCCCGCATTTTGCGCCCAGGCCGAGGACCGGGGCGTCCGAACTTGTTACGCCCGGGCAGCTTTAGCAAGGGGGAACCGCCTGGGAAAGGGCAGGGAGCCGGATCTCCACGGACTGGATGTCGCCCATTGCAGCCCAAGGCCCACTTTCACAAAGCCCTTGGCCCTCACCAAGTATTTGTTTTGTCGCAATTCCTCAGGAAAACCGCTTCGCGCCTTTCCTGGAATTGCTTCTAGGAAGGCTGCTTGCGTATCCGGAAGCGGTGATAGCCGGGTACGGGCTCGCTTTCCAGGAGGACATGGCCTTCCTCGCCGCACATATAGGGGATATCCACCACCGAAAGAGGATCGCTCGCCAACACCACCAGCGTCTTTCCGGGAGGAAGTGCGGCCAATCTCTTGCGTGCCAAGAGCGCCGGCAAAGGGCATTTGAGACCGCGGAGGTCGAGTTCTTCTTCCACCGTCCAGCCTTGCGCAAGACCCAATCTTGCGCAAGACCCAATCTTGCACGAGACCCAATCTTGCGCGAGACCAAGTGTCCGGCACAAGCTAAGCCATGCG
>JBOHKF010000181.1:0-2778 GCA_050729015.1 Rhizomicrobium sp.
GATGGGCGACAATCGCGACAATTCCGCCGACAGCCGCACGGAGGTGGGCTATGTCCCGGCCGAAAATCTCGAAGGCAAGGCGATATTTCGCTTCTTCTCCACCAACGGCGAGGCGCACATCTGGGAAATCTGGAAATGGCCCTTTGCCATCCGCTATAACCGCATTCTCACGCTCATCCATTAAGCGTCTGCGAACTGTGCGGTAGTCTTGCGCGACTTGGCTGTCCTCGAAGAAAAGCTCGATCATCATTTTTCGGATTCCACGCTTCTGGAGCGCGCGCTGACCCATGCGAGCGCCGGCAGCGGACTTTCCAACGAAAGGCTGGAATTTCTGGGCGACCGCGTGCTGGGACTGGTGGTGGCGGAGACGCTCCATGCCCGTCACCGCGATGAAAGCGAGGGATCGCTCACGGTCCGGCTGCATGCCTTGGTGCGGGCCGAAGCGTGTGCCAAGGTGGCGCAAGCGGCGGGGCTGGCCGATTTCATCCATGTCGCGGGTCCCGGTTTCGACAATCCGCGTGCCAGGGCCGCGATCTTGAGCGACGTTTGCGAAGCGGTGATTGCCGCTCTTTACCTGGACGGTGGCATGGCGACGGCACGTCGCTTCATCGCCCACTATTGGTCGGCGATGTTCGAGGATACGGGGCCGGTTCGAGACCTGCGCGATGCCAAGACCCGCCTGCAAGAATGGGCGCAAGGCCGCGGGCTTGCCGCGCCCTCCTATCGGGAAACGGCGCGATCCGGCCCGGCTCACGCGCCGTTTTTCGTGGTCGAGGTCCAGCTCGAAGGCTTCAATCCCGAACGCGGCGAAGGTGGTTCCAAGCGCGAGGCGGAACAGGAAGCCGCGGCCAAATTGCTGTCCCGTCTCCAATGACCACGCGCGCCGGGTTCTGCGCCATCATCGGTGCTCCCAACGCGGGCAAATCCACGCTCTTGAACGCGCTGGTGGGCGCGAAAGTGGCGATCGTAAGTCCCAAAGTTCAGACCACGCGCGGCCGGGTGAGAGGCATCATGATGCTCGACCGGGCCCAGATCGTGTTCGTCGACACGCCTGGCATTTTCCGGCCACGCCGCCGGCTCGACCGCGCCATGGTGGCAGCCGCCTGGTCGGCAGCGGCAGACGCCGACGCCATCTTGGTGATGGTGGACGCGGCCGAACTCGCGGATCACGGGGAAGGCCTTGCCGCCCGCGACGCCGAGACAATTTTGGAGGGTTTGAAAGCCGCCAAGAATCCCGCGGCCATCGTGCTTAACAAGATCGATGGCATGAAGCGGACCAATCTGCTGCCGATGACGGAGAGGTTTTCAGTCGGCGTCGAGACGGTGTTCTTGATTTCGGCGTTGACGGGGGACGGCATAAGAGACGTGGCCGAATGGGCGGCCGCGCGGATGCCGGAAGCGCCGTTTCTGTACCCCGAGGATCAGATCGCCGATCTTCCCATGCGCCTGCTGGCCGCCGAGGTCACGCGGGAGAAGCTTTATCTTCGCCTCCATGAGGAGCTTCCTTATGCGAGCGCCGTGGAAACCGAAAGGTGGCAGGAAAGATCGGATGGTTCGGTCCGCATCGAGCAGGTGATTCTTGTCGAGCGCGATGGCCAGAAAGCGATCGTTCTGGGCAAGGGGGGGCGGACCATCAAGATCATCGGCGGGTTGGCGCGCGCCGACATGGAAGAAATTTTCGGACGGCGCGTCCATTTGTTTCTGTTTGTGAAGGTAAAGGAGGACTGGGCGGAAAGCCCAGACCTTTACCGGACGTTGGGCCTCGAATTCCCCGCCGATTGACGCCCGGCGGCGCCCAGAATGAAGGTGGCGGATCGTTTCTGTCGCTTGGTGGAGAAAAATGGAATGGACTGACAAGGCGATCCTGCTTTCCGCCCGCCCTTATGGCGAAACCGGAACGATTGTCGATTTTTTGACGCGCGAGCACGGCCGTCATCTGGGTCTGGTGCGCGGCGTGAGGACGAAGGGCTTGTTGCAGCCGGGCAACGGCTTCTCCGTGACCTGGCGGGCGCGGCTTGCCGAGCAGTTGGGGAGTTATGCCGTGGAACTGGCCCGCGCCCGTGCCGGCATGTTGATGGAACGGGGTGAGAGTCTCACCGGGTTGAACGCGTTTTGCGCGATTGCGGCTTGCACCTTGCCGGAACATCAGGCGCACCCACCGCTTTACGATGCGGCCGAGATTCTGCTCGATGCCATGACCGGTGAGGATTTTGCTCATTGGGGCGCGCTTTATGTGCGCTGGGAAGCGGGCCTGTTGGAGGTATTGGGCTTTGGTCTTGATTTCTCCAAATGCGCGGCCACCGGGGTTACCGCCGATCTCATCTATGTCTCTCCCCGCACCGGCCGCGCCATCTCGCAAAGCGCCGGCGCAGACTACGCGAAACGGTTGCTGCCGCTGCCGCCCTTCTTGCTGGGGCCGGCGGCCGCACCGGATGTCAAAGCTACCGGACAGGGTCTGACGCTGACGGGACATTTCCTGCTGGAGCGCGTGCTTCTTCCCCATGGTCGGGAGTTGCCGCAGGCCCGACACAGGCTGGCAGTGCTGGCCTTGCGCGAATCGCGTTAGATGCGCCTGGCTTTAATCTTCGGCGAATAACAAAGGCGTTCGCCGCTTAAAGCGATGCCTTGAAAACCGGATTAGGCTATGAGCACGACAGATAAAACCGGCACCATTCGCGCCGAACCTCTCGCCGAGGCTTTGGCCCAGCGCTATCTGGCCTACGCGCTTTCCACCATTACCCAACGCGCCCTCCCCGATGCGCGCGACGGGCTCAAGCC
>JBOHKF010000182.1:0-5142 GCA_050729015.1 Rhizomicrobium sp.
ACCCCAGGCGCAACCCGCACCGCGCCTTCCATCCGGAAGCCGGTGGCGGCGGATGCCTTGGGCCCAATGTTGGACCGTCATCTGGGCACGAGCGAAGATCATGCCGCGCCCGTCCGCCACCCATCCCGCGACGGCCTTCGCCCGGTCCGCTGATCCGGGGCCGGCAACCCGGCGTTGCCGCCTGGGCCCACCAAGCGCGATCATGACAAAAAGTGTGCCTCTTTCCGGACCAGAAGAAAATCTGTTTTAGTCGAACCCTCCACGACCCCAGGCGCAACCCCAGGCGCAACCCCAGGTCAAACCGCACAGCGCCCTGAACCCTGACGGTGGTTGAGAGCCCTCGGAGCCGGCCCTATGGTTCTCTCACGAAACGGTCTTATGGGTCGGCTTCACGGTTGAGAGTTTCCTGTTTCACCTATAATTCGCGGGTGCGGATCGCCCGCAATTATGGAAAGCAGGGACATGAACTGGAAGTGCCCGGTTGCGACGAGCCTGTGCCTTTGCCTGGGCGCATCGGGCGCCACAGCCGAGGCCATCCAGGACTGGTCGCTCCACGGTCAGGCCACCATCACCGATCAATATCATCCTGCCTTCTCCTCGCCCTATCGGGGCCCCAACAGTCTCGATCCCGGCAGCCGGGGGAACGAGACCTTCGATGCCACGCTCTTCGCGGGCCTCAGGCTCTGGGATGGGGGGGAGGCCTTCGCGAATCCCGAGATAGACCAGGGCTTCGGTCTCAGCGATACCTTCGGCGCCGCGGGCTTTCCCAGCGGAGAAGCATACAAGATAGGCAGTTCCACCCCCTATTTCCGGCTCCAGCGGCTGTTCTTCCGCCAGACTTTCGATCTTGGCGGCGCGGTGGAGACCCTGGCGCCGGGCCCCAATCAACCGGCGGGGAGCCGGACCGAGGACAATCTGGTCGTCACCCTGGGCAAGATTTCGGTGGTGGATATCTTCGACACCAACGATTACGCCCATGACCCGCGGGGCGACTTTCTCAACTGGGCGGTGATCGACTCCGGCGCCTTCGATTATGCCGCGGATTCCTGGGCCTATACCTATGGCGGCGCCCTGGAGTGGACGGAAAATTCGTGGACGTGGCGGGTTGGCCTGTTCGATCTCTCCCGGGTTCCCAACATGCCGCAACTGGTGCGGGCCTTCGGCGAGTATGAGCTCGTCAGCGAGTTCGAGCAGCGAACCTCGCTTTGGCATCGACCGGGGAAGATCAAGCTCCTGGGCTTCGTCAATCGCGGGCGCATGGGCGCCTACCAGGACGCGGTTCAATTCGCGGAAGACTCCCACTCGCGCCCCGATACGGCCCTGGTGCGCAAGCCGGCCTCCCGGCCGGGTGCGGCCCTCAACATCCAGCAGCAGATTGACGGACCCTTGGGCGCCTTCCTGCGCCTCAGCGCCAACGACGGCAGCAAGGAAGCCTACGAGTTCACCGATATCAATCGCTCGCTCGCCTCCGGCCTGGCGCTCGACGGACCCTGGTGGGGCCGCCCCGACGATACCGTGGGCGTGGCAGGGGTGATGAATGCGATCTCCAAGCCCGCCCGCCGCTATTTTGCAGCCGGCGGGCTTGGCATCCTGATCGGCGACGGCAGATTGCCCGATTACGGCACCGAGGACATTCTCGAAACCTACTATCGTGCCCAGCTCCTGCAGGGTCTTGCCGCCGACGCCGATTACCAGTTCATCGCCAATCCCGCCTACAATCGCGATCGCGGGCCGGTTTCGGTGTTCAGCCTGCGCCTGCATGCCCAATTTTGAATTTGCATGGAGCAATTCAAATGGCGATCCGCTCTAAGCAGCCTCGAAAGCCAGGGAAAAAACCGCGCCGCCGCCGGGGCGATTCGCAACGCCCAGTTTTGCGCCATGAAGTTCGGCGATCCGCGAAACGATGGAGAGGCCGAGCCCCGCCCCTTCGCTCTCCCGCCTCGCCCGCCAGAAGCGGCGGAATATCAGGGTGCGCTCGCTTTCAGGCACGCCCGGGCCCTTGTCCAGAACCCGGACCGTGCCCATGGCGGTGACTTCAACCACCACCTCCGTGCCGGGAACGGTATGCTTGACGGCATTGTCCGCCAGATTGCGGATGGCGCGGAAGATCATGCCGCGGTTCCCGCGGACCCAGACATTGTCCTTGGGGCATAGTAGGGCCACGTCCTTGCCTTGCGCGATCGCCATGTCGGCGACCAGGCTCACCACGTCCAGGGCGATGGCGTGAAGGTCGACGCGCTCGTCCATGGCGAGCGCCGGATTCTCCAATTCCGCGATCTCGAGCAGTTGGCCCACCACATGGCTCATCACTTCGATATCCGTCTTGAGGTCGCCGAGAGGCTTCTGGTCGGGCAGGGAATCGATGCGCGCCCGCAACACCGCCAGCGGCGTGCGCAGTTCGTGCGCGGCGTCGGCGGTGAACTCCTTTTGCAGCCGCATTCCGGCATCGAGCCGGTCCAGGGCCCGGTTGATCGCCACGATGAGCGGCATCAATTCGCGGGGTATGTCTTGGACCGGAAGGCGCAGATCGGTGCGCTTGGGATCGATGGCGCCGGCGATGCGCGACGCCTTTACCACCGGCCGGAAGGCGCGGCGGATGATCGCGACGTCCACGGCCAGAAGCAGCGCCAGGATCGCCACCGTGAACCAGCCGATGCGGGACAGATAATAAGCCACGATGTCGTCGAAGATCACGTCCGGATATTGCGCGTTCTGCGCCACCGCGATCCGGAGGTCGGTCCCGGCACGCTCCGTCCTCAATGTCGCGCCATAGACTTCTGCGCCGTCGAGCGAAATGCGACTGAAGGCGCGGTCGCGGGGAATCCTGGCCGCGTCGGCGCCCTTGCCCGAACTCAAGAGCAGGTCGCCCCCGGCGTCGGTCACCGCATAGGAAAGCCCTTCGAGCCCGTGGGCGTAAAGCGCCGCCAGATCCGAAGGCAGGTCGAGCCGCCAATGTCCCCGACCGTCGCGGTCGAGGTGGGCGGCAACGGCGGCCGCATGGCTTCTCAGGATGCGGGCTTCGAACAAATTGGCCGAACGGTTGATCATCAGGTAATTGGTGAGCGGCACCGCGATCGTGGCAAGGCCGATGGCGAGGAGATGGAACAGGATGATGCGCGCTTGCAGCGATTGCCGCTTCAATTTTTTAGCTCCGTGAGAATGTAGCCGACGCCGCGGACGGTATGGACCTCGATATTGGCGCGCGCCTCGCCGAGCTGGCGCCGCAGGCGGTGGACATAGACTTCCACGGCGTTGGAGCGCACGTCTTCCGAGAGCCCGAACAAGTGATCCTCGGCTATCCGCTTGGGTATGACGCGGCCGGGCCGGCGGATCAGCAACTCCAGGAGCGCCATCTCCCGGGCGGAAAACGCGACCGGTGCGCCCGCCACGAAGACCTGGCGCGCGACGGTGTCGAAAGTCACATTACCCGCCGTCAGGCTGTCGCCCAGAAACTCGCCCGGTCGCCGCAACAGCGCCCTCAGCCGGGCGATCAATTCTTCCAGCGCGAAGGGCTTGACGAGATAGTCGTCGGCCCCGCTCGCCAGCCCCGCGATTTTGTCGTCGAGCCCATCGCGAGCGGTAAGCATCAGGACGGGCAGGGCATCGCCCTTGGCCCGCAGCGCCGTCACCAAGGATCGTCCGTCGCCGTCCGGAAGACCCAGATCCAGGACCATGGCCGCGTAGCGGCTGGCGGCCAATGCCTCTTTCGCCGCGGCGAGAAGCGACACGCAATCGCTGTCGAAACCGGCCGCTGCAAGACCCTTGCCGATCAACCCGGAAAGCTTGGCATTGTCTTCCACGACAAGAAGCCGCATCGCGTTTATCCGGCCGGTTGTAAGGCTGCTGTAAGAATGGGCATTTATAAGACCCGCGCGCTTCCTCTCTACCCGGAAACCGGGAAGAACAGGAGTCCTTAACCGGGATGGCCGTCTGGCCGGCCGCTTCGCCTTCGTCAAAGATGCCAATGAACCAGAATTCGCAAAACGCCAGCCATTCCTACGCCCTGCCGCGCCGGCTGCAGGTCCTGATCCTGGGCGCGCTTTTCATTATCGTCCTTGTCGCCGGACTGGTTCTCGGCATGAATGGCATGATTTTCGGCCACGGCCAGGCCGTCGCCGAACCCGTCCCGCCGAAATTGTCGCGCTTCGTTCCGGCCAAACAGCAATTGGCAGCGCTGGATATCGAACGCGTGGGGCTGCACCTCTTCCGAACCGAAATCATCACCGATGGTTATATTGCGCCCAACGGCGGCTTCTCCGCGCCCGGCGCTGTGGGCAGGGTGCAAGAAGGTTCACCCATTCTCGCCGGACAATCGAACGACGTGCTGCAAGCACAAAGCGATCTCGCCACCGCCATGGGGCAATACCGGCTGGCCGACAGCAACGAGAGGCGGCAGCATGCTCTCTATCGGGCCGATGGCGCCGCGTTGAAGGATTGGCAGCAAGCGGAGGCGGACCTCGCCACCGCCGCGGCCTCGCTCGCAACGGCGCGCAACCGCCTCAGGATGTTGGGGAAGTCGGACCGGGAGATCGCGGAATTCGAGCGGGCGCAAGCGCGCATCGCCCAGGGCAAGGCGGTGTTCGCGGTCGGCGACAGCGCCACGGTCTGGCTGATCGCCAATGTGCGGGAGGAAGACGCGCCCAAGGTGCATTTGGGCGACGAGATAGACGTGAGGGTTCCGGCGTTTCCGGACCGCGTGTTCAAGGGCAAGCTCGATTACATGGCGTCGCTGATCGATCCCGCTACGCACCGGCTGGTTGTGGGCGCGGCCATTCCCAATCCGCAAGGTGCGCTTCGTGCCAACATGTCGGCCAACGTCACCATCGTCGCCGGGCCCGCCGCTGTTGCCCCCGCGGTTCCCGCCAAGGCGGTGGTCTATGAGGGCGGCACCGCGCGCGTCTGGGTAGCGGGCAATGACGGCAGCCTGTCCTTACGGGACATCACCCTGGGCAGAACCAACGGGGATCTCCTGGAGGTGAAGGACGGCCTTGCCAGCGGCGAACGGATCGTCACCAGCGGCGCGCTGTTCATAGACCGCGCTGCCAGTGGCGAGTGAGGCGGCGCGCCCGGGACCCGGCAGATGAATCACATCGTCGAGTTTGCGCTGCGTCAGCGTGTCCTGATGGTTGTCCTCCTCTGCCT
>JBOHKF010000183.1:0-5775 GCA_050729015.1 Rhizomicrobium sp.
GTGAACATCTCGATCACGACGGCTTCGATCGAATCGGCGTCACTCTCGATAGCGCCGGTGAGCGGATAGCAGCCAAGGGTCCGGAAGCGCACCCGCTTCTCTTCCACTTTTTCGCCTGGAAGGAGGCGCATGCGGTCGTCATCCCGCATGATCAAGCGGCCGCTGCGGGCCACCACCGGCCTTGGTCGCGCGAGATAGAGCGGCACGATGGGTATGGTTTCGGCCAGGATGTATTGCCAGACATCGAGTTCGGTCCAGTTGGAGAGCGGGAAGACGCGGATTGATTCTCCCTTGTTGATCCGGGTATTGAAGACCCGCCAAAGCTCCGGTCGTTGGCATTTTGGGTCCCAACCGTGATGATGATTGCGAAAGGAGAAGATGCGCTCCTTGGCGCGACTTTTCTCCTCGTCCCGCCGCGCCCCCCCCAAAGCCGCGTCAAAACCATATTTGTCCAGCGCCTGCTTCAGGCTTTCGGTTTTCATCACCTTGGTATGCAGCGCCGAGCCCGAATCGAAGGGATTGATTCCCCGCCTGAGCCCATTCTCATTGATATGCACGATCAGCTCGAGACCCAGCTTCGCGGCCGTCGCGTCGCGGAAGGCGATCATTTCCTTGAATTTCCATGTCGTGTCCACGTGCAGCAGCGGAAAGGGCGGCTTGGCGGGATGGAAGGCTTTGATCGCGAGGTGCAGCATGACCGACGAATCCTTGCCGATGGAATAGAGCATCACCGGACGGCTGAATTCGGCAACAACCTCGCGCATGATGTGGATGCTCTCCGCTTCCAGGCGGCGGAGATGGGAGACGGCATTTTTGGTCGTTGCGTTTGCTCTCGGCAAATCCATGAGCCCGAGATAGGGGCAAAAAATGAGGCAAGGCAAGCGGGGGTCGCGTGCAGCTATTTCAGCGTCTGTTCGGAAAGCGCCGGTGGCGCGGCCTGGGTTTCGACCGAGAATCGCAGCCGGCCTATGGCACGGCCATCCCGGGTGGCGATATTCACCCGCCAGTCCCCGGCCTTGGCCACGTGCCTCAAGGAATAGACGCGATAGCCGTTGGCGCGTCCGCCATGGATGGTGAACCGCACCGTCTGTTGCGCAATCCAGTCGCCATTTTCGGGATTTCGCCACTCCCAGCGATGGCGGATGGCGGTCGTGAGCCGATAGGGAGCGAAGACGGCGCTATAGACGTAAAGGGTGCCGCCCGGCCGGATATGCTCCACCGGAAAGGTGCCGAACAGCTCCCGCCAGCGAGGCGGTTCCTGCTCGGCGGCGACGCGGTAATTGCCCCCCACCCGTCTCACGTCATGATAGACGCCGGCATCCGATAGCACCAAAGGCAGTGGCGGAAACACTTTGGCAAAGTAGAAGGCATTCATCAGAAGGGCGATCAAGACCACGCCGGCCGCGATTTCCTTGCGTGCCGTCCGGTAGCGATCCTGCCCCAGGAAGGCCAGCGCGCGAATATAGAAAAAAAAGGCAACGACAGCCAAGCCGCCGGCAATCAAGAAGGGAATCGCGCCGATGCGCGCCATCACCACCGGGACCAGCAGAATGGCATAGGAATAAAGCACGAAGAAAAACAGCAGGGCCGAAAACACCAACCGCGCGTGGTAGCGGCGCATATATTCGTTGCCGATGAATATGGCGCCCATGAACAGCAAAAAGGGCCATGACGCCGTGATCGCGGCGCTGCGGATGTAGAACACGCAGAAGCCCGATAAAAGGCAACCTAAGGCGAACTGCGCCGCGGCGATCAGAATCGCGCGAACGCGATCCGACGGCTTGCGGCTCTCGCCCCGCGACTCCAGGACGTGCAAGACCGCGATGGAGACGCCGGCCGCCAGAAGATAGAGAGTAAAAACCAGTTGCGTGAGCGGCCGGTCTATGCGGCCGAACGTGTAGCTGTCGAAGGCAAAGCCCAAAGCCAGCGACAGGGCGGAAAAGCGCCGCTCATGAGCGCGCGCCCAGCTCACGGTCTGCTCGAAATGTTTTATCGCCCGCATCGCCATGGGCACCGCCCCCTCACGCGCCGGAACTAACCGTGGGCAATTGGCGGGATTAAGGCGGATCTCCGGTCAGGCCCGCACCAGCGTTTCGCGCGGTCCCTCATCTCGGCGGTTGGATCGACGCTCCCATTCGAGGGCGGACCGTATGATGCCGTCCAGGTCGTCATGGGCAGGCTTCCACCCCAAAGCCTGCTTGATCCTGCGAGGATCGGATATCAGGGTGGGCGGATCGCCGGGCCGCCGGGGCGCCTCCTTCACCGGCAGGGGGCAGCCCAGCACCCGTTCCATGCCCGCCACAACCTCCTTGACCGAAAGGCCGCGGCCGTAGCCGCAATTATAAACGGCAGGCCCGCTTCCGGCCCGCAGCGCGTCCAGCGCCAGCACATGAGCTGCCGCGAGATCGCTCACATGGATGTAGTCTCTGACACCGGTGCCGTCCGGGGTTGGATAATCGGTTCCGAAGATGCTGAGATGTGGCTCGCGGCCCAAAGCCACGCGTGCCGCCCGCTTGATAAGGTGGGTAGCCTTGGGCGTGGATTGTCCGGTCCGTCCCAGGGGGTCGGCGCCTGCGACATTGAAGTATCGCAGCACGATGGGCCGAAAATCATGGGCCCTGGCGACATCCTCCAAAATCCATTCCGTCATCAGTTTGGAACGGGCGTAGGGGCTGATGGGCGCCACGCGGGCGCTTTCGCTTAAGGGTTGAGGAGCGTCCTCGGCATAAACGGTGGCCGTCGAGGAGAAAATGAACAGCCGGACACCATTTTCGACCAGCGCGGCCAGGAGGGCGCGAGACTTGATAACGTTGTTTTCATAATAGCCGAGGGGATCGGCGACAGAGTCGGGGACCACGATCGAACCGGCAAAATGGATCACCGCATCCACCCGGTGCCTGCGAAGGAGATGCCGCACGAGCTCCTGGTTGCCGGCATCGCCTCGGACGAAATGCGCCGGGGCAGCGACCTGGGCGCGGACGCCGGTGGAAAGATTGTCCAAAACCACCACGCTTTCGCCGCGGTCCAACAGGGCATAGACCGTGTGGCTGCCGATATAGCCGGCGCCGCCTGTCACCAGAATTGCCAAATTTCACCCCTGCTTCGGCAAAGCAAAGCACCGCGGTTGCGGAAAAATGCTAACGCAGACCCGCCTTGTTGGGTTCAAATCTTGTCACTTCCGGATTGGAAAGCAATCCAGACCCCTGGCGGCAAGGACGGCGCAGAATGCTTGCGGGGCTTGCTTGCCGGCGCTGACCCTGAGGCGATAATAGTGCCCCGCCGGAAGATCGGCGCTCACGATCAGGGGCGTGGCGCCTTCCAGCGCGTCTGCGGCCTGTGCAAGGATGCGCTCCCAGCCCGCTTGCGCCTCTGTCCGGCTGCGCCAGGCGCCCAACTGAACCTCTGCGCTCCCCTGGCCGACGATGGCGGCCAGTGAAGGCTTCAAGGGCGGGGTGGCGGGCACATAGGAAGCTGCCACGGCGGGGGATCCACGGAGGGTGGGCTGCGTAGGAGCGCGAGGACGCAGCTTTATGGGCCCATCCTTGGCTCGGCTGGCGGCCAATTCGGAGGGAGGATGAAGGCGGATCGGCGCCGCATCAGGAAGTCCCGCCAGACGCCCGCGGGCCAAAAGAAACCCGGAATCGGCGGCCAACGCCTTTTCATAGAAGACCCGCGCGGAGGAAACGTCTCCCTTCTCCTCCGCAATCTCCCCCAGGCCATAATAGGGGTACTGACTCTGAGCGTTGCCCGCGGCCAGAGAGGCGCGGTAGTCCCGTTCGGCATCGGCATAACGGCGCAATCGGCGGTAGACATTGGCGCGATTGTTGAGGGCGGCGGCAAATCGGGGTGCCCGCGACAGGGCGGCACCATAATCGCCAAGCGCATCACCGGGGCGGTTCAGCTCATCAAGAAGAAGTCCGCGGCCAAAAAATGCCCGCGCCTCTTCCTGGCGGGAAAGCCCGCCATCCTCGATGGCCTTGGTGTAATCGGCCAGAGCTCCGGCCGTGTCGCCGTCCTTTTCCAGTGCTTCGGCCGCACTCACAAGTTGGCGGTCCTGTCCGTCCGGCGATGAACCTTCCTCCGCGCCGGCGCGTTGTGGCGTTCGCGGTCGCTGAGTTGCGGCGCCCAGCAGCAACGACGACACGACCATCAGAGACAGAATGAAGCCGGCTTTTTTCATCCCACCACCAGGGGCAAGAAGGCCGTAAACCCCGAAAACTGGACATTAACGGCGTCGGCGTGCCATGAAACAGCATAAACGGAAAACATCAACATGTCGGTGACAAAGCCCGTCCGCAAAGCCGTTTTTCCCGTGGCCGGCATGGGGACCCGGTTCCTGCCCGCGACCAAAGCGGTGCCCAAGGAAATGCTGCCGGTGGTGGACAAGCCGGTGATCCAGTACGCTGTCGAGGAAGCCAGGGAAGCGGGGATAGAACAGTTCGTGTTCATCACCGGGCGGGGCAAGCAGGTGATCGAGGACCATTTCGACCACGCCTATGAGCTCGAATCCCTGCTGGAAGCACGCGAGAAGACGGCCGAGCTGAACAGCTTGCTCGAATCCTTGCCCCAGACCGGATCGGTAGGATTCATCCGTCAGCAGCAGCCGCTGGGCCTCGGCCATGCCGTCTGGTGCGCGCGCCACTTTGTCGGCAATGAGCCATTTGCCGTCCTCCTGCCGGACGATCTGATGGTAGGTTCGCCGGGTGCACTTTCACAAATGATCCGGACCTACAAGGAGGTGGGCGGTGGCATCATCGTGGCGGCCGAGGAAAAGCCTCGCGAAGAAACCAAACGCTATGGCGTGGTCGCTCCGGGCGCCCAGAAAGCCAACGCGACAGAGGTCAAAGGCGTCGTCGAGAAGCCCGACCCCGCCAACGCGCCATCGGCCCTTTGCATCATCGGCCGCTATATCCTGCAACCGGAGATTTTTACCGAGCTGGACCGTCAGGAACGCGGCACCGGCAACGAGATTCAGCTTACCGACTCCATGGCACGCATGATCGGACGGATGCCCTTCCATGCCGTCAAAACCCAATGTGCCCGGTTCGACTGCGGAGACAAGGTGGGCTTTCTGCACGCCAATTTGGCGATCGGAATGTCGCGGCCGGACATCGCCCCGGCACTGCGAAGAATATTGAAGGCCATCGGTGCCTGATGCGTTCGAGGCTTTTGCCCCTTCTCGCCGGCCTGTTGCTGCTTTCGGGCTGCGAGTCCAGCGGGGTTTCGGATTATACCCTATACTATCAGGCGTTGCGCCAGGACTTTGCCGCCAGCTTGAGCGGCGCTTCGCGGATCACCAGGGCCGAGGCAGCCGCTATTCCCTACGCCAGCCTCGGATATCGGCTGAATGACGGGCCGGAACAGTTGCTGGTGCTGGCCACCGATATTGGCGGCGAACAACTTTGGACATCCGCCCGTCATGTCGTGCTGGTGACCCGCAATGGAAGGCTCGTCCGCACCGTGGGCCTCACCCACGACGTGTCCGCCGTAACCCCCCAGCGACAGCAACAACTGCTACCTCTGGTGGATGTCGTGGACCGTCCTTTGAGAAGCGTGCGCCTGGAGGACTTTCCGGATTTGGGGTTTTATGGCGTCCCCGTTACGTGCGTCGCCTCTTCACAGGGTCTTCAGACCATCGTGATTTTGGGCGAGGGCATATCCACCCGCAAAGTGGACGAAGCCTGCCGCAGCGACGCTCTCGACTGGTCGTTTACCGACAGCTATTGGCTCGATCCCGAAGACGGCGTGGTCTGGCGCAGCATCCAGCACCTCAGC
>JBOHKF010000184.1:0-3351 GCA_050729015.1 Rhizomicrobium sp.
GGATCACCCAAAAGGGGCGTCCGGTCCAAATCGTTGTTTGGTCGCAATTCCGGCCGAAACCAGCGTTCCAGACCTTTCGCGGAATTGCTCGGGCGGGATGTTCCGCTCTTTGCGGCGAACCTTGAAATGCGGCGTTCATCTTCGGTTGTCGCGCATTTCTGCCGCATCGCCCTCATCATTATTCTGTGCTGTCCCTTCCCTGTCCATGCCGCCCCTGGGCCCGGCACTCAGACGGCCATGGCCCAAACCCTCACCGCCGGCGCGGCGCTCCCCAAAAGCCTGGCTCGCGGCCATGGCTCCGCCGCCGGCAACGGCTCGTCGGCAAGCGGCGATAGCGAAGCCATTCTGGTGGCCGAAATAGTGCTCCTGCTGCTGGTGGGCCGGATCCTGGGCGAGGGGATGCAGCGTCTGGGACAGCCGGCCCTGATGGGAAATCTGCTCGCCGGACTGGTGCTGGGACCATCCTTGCTCGGACTTGTCTGGCCTGAGGCGCAGAAAGCCCTGTTTCCATCCCTGCCCGCGCAACGGGCGATGATCGACGGGATTTCCCAGATCGGGATTCTGCTGCTGCTGCTGCTGACCGGCATGGAAACCGACCTTAAGTTGGTTTCGCGGATGAAAGAAGTCGCGATCGCGATTTCACTCACCGGCGTTGCCGTGCCGTTTGCGCTGGGGTTCATGTTGGGGGAGTGGCTTCCCGGTCCGCTTCTGCCGCAGACGGCGGCGGGCAGGCTGGTGCCGGCGCTCTTTCTCGGCACGGCGCTTTCGGTTTCCTCGATCAAGATCGTGGCCATGGTGGTGCGCGAGATGAACTTCACGCGCCGCAATCTGGGGCAGATCATCATCTCGACCGCCATTATCGAGGACACGATCGGCTGGGTGATCGTCGCCGTCACCTTCGGCATCGCCGGCGCGGGCAGAGTGGACGGGCTCGATTTGACGAAAATCGTGGGCGGGGTCGTCGTGTTCCTGCTCTTCTGCTTCACGGTAGGGCGCTGGCTGGTCTTTTCGACCATCCGCTGGGTCAACGATACGTTCCGCAGCGAATTTGCCGTCATTACCGCGATCCTGGTGATCATGGGAATCATGGCCCTGATCACCCAGGCGTTGGGCATCCGCACCGTGCTGGGCGCTTTCATGGCGGGGGTGCTGGTCGGCCAGTCGCCCATTCTCACCGGGCACATCCAGCAGCAGGTGCGGGGCCTGATCTCCGCCTTCTTCATGCCGGTGTTTTTCGGTCTTTCGGGACTGGCCGCCGATCTCACCATTCTGAAGGATCCAAGACTGGCGCTTTATACGGCGGGCCTGGTGGCGATCGCCTCGATCGGGAAATTCGCGGGCGCCTTTCTGGGCAGCATGATCGGCGGCCTCAAATGGCGCGAGCGGATCGCGCTCGGCTGTGCCATGAATGCGCGTGGCTCGACCGAGGTGATCGTGGCTTCGATCGGTCTTTCGATGGGGGCGCTCACCCAAAATCTTTACACCATGATCGTCACCATGGCGGTGGTCACCACGCTGGCGATGCCGCCGATGCTCCGCCGCGCCCTCAAGGGGCTTCCCATGGGCGAGATCGAAAGGAAGCGGGTGGAGCGGGAAAGATTGGACGAGAAGGGGTTCGTGCCCAATCTGGAGCGGCTGCTGCTGGCGGTGGACACCAGTCCCGCAGGCCGCGTGGCGGCGCGGCTGGCGGGTCTGCTCGCCGGAGGATCGGGAATGCCGGTGACCATTCTCAAGCTCGATGCCGAACCGAGCCCCGGCGGGCAGCAAATGCCGGGCGCCCAACATTCGGGCCGTCTGCGGGTGCCGGCGCGCGCCAACGCTTCGGTCGCGCAGGAAGTGACAGAGGCCGCCAAGGTCAGTGCCGAAACAGTGAAGAGAGACCGCTCCGAAGCCGAGCCGCCGGACGTTCATTTGACCACCCGCCTTCCCGCAACCAATGCGGCCGAAACGGTGCGCGAAGAGTCGCGCAAGGGCTATGACCTCCTGTTCATCGGCATCGCAAGCAGCCAGGACGAAAGCGGCAACATCGCGCCCCGGATCGCCGAACTGGCGTCGGAGTTCGAAGGTCCGCTGGCGCTATTTTCGCAACCGGAACCCAGGCCCTCGCTTTCCTGGCGCACCCGGGTTCTCCTGCCGGTCAACGGTTCGCCGGCATCGCGCCGCGCCGCCGAGGTTGCCTTTGCGCTGGCCCGTCCCACCGGCGCGGCGGTGAGCGCTCTGTTCGTTTCCCAGACCGATGGCCGCTCGCGCACCCGTTCGCGCGAAGAGAGCGTTCTCAAGGACATGGCCCTGTTGGCCGAACGCTATGACGTGAACCTGACCACGTTCATATCCAAGCGCGGAGGTCCGGCGGAAGCCATTCTGCGCGAAGCGGGCAGGGGATATGGCATGATCGTGATGGGTGTCAGTCCACGATCGGGCGCCGAGCTTTTCTTCGGGAGCACCGTCACCGCGGTATTTCGGGATTGGAAAAATTCGCTTTTGTTGGTGTCGTCCTGAATACAAATTAAATTACCGTTGAGAGAATATTCTGATATTATTATTACGTGATGCTGGAGCAGGTAAATGTCGGTTGTGACTTCAAAACATCAGAAATCCCTGGTCTTTTCTTGAGGCTCTGGCGTTTGGTCTGGTATTTTACGGCCAGCTTCGGGTTGCCGGTATTAGGACGGGGAATGAACCGCATTTTCCTGGTTGCGCTGGCCGCAGTCGGCTTTGCTGCCACGAGTGGCCAAGCCGGGGCCGATGGTCTGCGGGTGGGGGACGGCTTAACTCGGTTCGACGCAGGCCCCCCGATCTCCTCGGCCAGCGCCTTGCCGGCTTGGGCCGTTCAGGGACCGTTCTCAGGCCCGAGCCTCTCGCAGGCACCGGCCAGGCTGCTTCAAACCCGCTTCGGCACGGTCGTGCCGCCCCGCAATTTCGCCGCCAGTGTGCCCTTAAGCGCCAACCTGGCCATGGACACCGGCTACAATGTGGACCTCAGCCAGCGCTTCGAGAGTTACGACGGCTTTGGCTCACCTTTGATTGGGGAGATGGGCTACACCGGGCTTGCCAGCGGCGGCCATTATCTGGGTGCCACCTATATGCCGGCCGAAACGCTGCATGTGCGATTGGGGGTGTCGCAATGGGACGATAAATACGACCGCATGGCGTTCGATCCCGGGCTTAATCTGCCGCCGGCCTTCGACAATGCCCGGTCGCAATCGCTTTTGGCTGGCGTCTCCTGGGACTTGAGCGATTGGGCCGATCTCGGGCTCACGGCACTGCGCAACAGCCAGCGCGGTCTTGGCGCCTTCGCCAATCTCACGCCACAAACCACGCTCGACACCAACGCTCTGGACATGGCGGCGC
>JBOHKF010000185.1:0-3161 GCA_050729015.1 Rhizomicrobium sp.
CGATTGACCTTCCTTGCCAGGGGGGCGCCCCTTCGCCCTGAACCCCGGCGCGATTTTGGCAAGGCACACAGCCGCCTCCGGTTCGCGATCGAACAGAAAGCCGCAATGCCGGGAAAAGCGGGCCGCGATTTTCCCGAACCGCAGTCAGCTCACCGCTTTGAGCGCGTCTCCGGTCCGCAATGGCGGCAAAAACACGGAAACCGTGGTGCCTTGGGCCAATCCACTCACGATCTTCATCGTACCGCCATGCAGCTCCACCAGCCGCTTGGTGAGAGGCAGTCCCAAGCCAGCGCCTTCGAACTTGCGGGCAAGCCTGCTGTCCACCTGACCGAACGGCTCCAGTGCCAGCCCCAATTTGTCGGCGGGGATGCCGATCCCCGTGTCGGATACCTCGAACAGGATGCCGCCGCCCGCACCGCGCGTGACCGAAAGCGCCACTTCACCGCCCGATGGCGTGAACTTCACCGCGTTACCGAGAAGATTGATTAGGATCTGCCGGATCTTGGCGGAATCGCCGCGCATGCGGGGAAGGCTCTTCGCCATATCGCAGCGGAACGCGAGACCGGCCTTGGTCGCCATGGCGCGCACCATATTGCCGCATTGCGAGACGACATGCTCGAGATCGATATCCTCCTCGTGGAGTTCGAGCTTGCCGGATTCGGCGCGCGCGATGTCGAGAATGTCGGTGACGACGCTCAGCAGGTGGGTGCCGGCTTCCCACATCATCCGGGCATAGTCGGCATACTTGGGACTGATGGGGCCGCAAACCTGGTCGCACAGGAGGGTGGAAAAGCCGATGACCGCATTCAGCGGCGTGCGCAATTCGTGACTCATATTGGCAAGGAACTCGGTCTTGGCGCGGTTGGCGACTTCGGCCTTTTCCCGGGCGGCAATCAATGCGACCTGACTGCGCCGCAATTCGTCGAAGGCCCGCGCCGAGCGCAGCACATAACGCACCCGGTGACGAAGAATCGGCCATTGCAGCGGCTTGCTGATGAAGTCCGTAGCGCCGGCGTCGTAGGCCCTTTCCACCGAATCGGTATCTTCGGAGCTGGTCATTTGCAGCACCGGTATCGTCATTGAACCCGGTTCGGCGCGCAACTTGCGGCAGAATTCGAATCCATCCATGCGCGGCATGATGACATCGGCGATCACCAGGTCGGGCTGGCGGGCGCGGCAGGCGTCGCATCCTTCAATGCCGTCGGCGGCCTCGATGACGCAATAACCCTCGGCTTCCAGCTCCGCGCGCATGATGGCGCGCACGATGTCGTCGTCGTCCACGATCAAAATGGTCGCCGAGCTAGCCATGAACCGGCCCGCCCTTGTCCTGCGTCAGTTCCAGCAAGCTTTTGACGGCAGAGGCTAGTTCGTTCTCTAGCGCCGGCAGGAACCCCGCCAGCCGGGCGGGCTCGCCGGCATGAGTTTCAATTTGGGCGCAACACTTGGAAACTCTCAGTGCACCGAGGGCGGCTGAACTGGATTTGAGGGTATGGGCGATGCGCCGGATTTCGCCGCTGGCCCCGGTTCGCTGCATCTCACGGACCTGTTTGAGGCTGTTCTGCGCGAACCGGGCAGCCAGCGTCTGCAACAAGCTCCGCCCCCCGGGGCCGCGAAATGCGGCCACCTGGTCGAGAGCCGCACAATCGATGGAGCCGTGCATTCGGGCCGCGGCCAAATTGTCCATCCCCGATGCCCCATCCAGCGCAGAGTCTGGCATCCAGCGCCTCAGCAAAGCCGCCATCTGCGCGTCCCGGACCGGCTTCTCCAGCAGGTCATCCATCCCGGCGCTTAAACATTTCCCGCGGACATCTGCTGCGGCATGAGCGGTCAGCGCCACAACCGGGGTATGCGAAGCCTTGCGCCGCTCCAACTCGCGAATTTGCCGGGTCGTCTCAAAACCATCCTTGCCCGGCATCTCGCAATCCATCAGGACCAACCCGAATTCTTCACGCTGCCAGCACGCGATGGCGTGGTCCCCACCAACCGCCATGTGAACATGCATGCCCATCTTCTGAAGCATGCGGCAGGCGATGTCGGCGTTGATCGGATCGTCTTCGACCAGCAGCAAGGAGCCGCCGAAGACACTCTTGTAGTCTCGCATTCCCGCCTCGCGATCCCGCCGGGCGAGTATGAACGGGCACCGATTAATGGGACATTTCGCTAGCCCTTAACCTGCAATTAACCAGTCGATGCGCGTTCCGGTTAATGATCGAGACCGGTCAGAATCCGTTTCGCACGCGCCAGATGCGGCGCGTCCAGCATCTCGCCTCCCGCTTGGAGAGTGCCGGCGCCGGGTTGGGCGGTGAAGGCGTCCACCACTCTTTTGGCCCACTCAACGTCCTGGAGGGATGGCATGAAGGACTGGTTGATAATCGCGACTTGCGAAGGATGGACGGCCAGCATGCCCGAAAATCCATCCCGCCAGCCTCGCCCCGCGTAGGCCCTCAGCCCATCGCCGTCCTTGAAAGCCGGATATACGGTCTCCAGCGCCGGCACCTTGGCGGCATGGGCGGCGAAGAGCATGAGCGCGCGAACCGTCTCGAACGGGAAACTGTAGCGGCCGTCTTCATTGCGTGGGCCCGCGCCAATCGCGGCGGAAAGATCTTCCACGCCCCAGGTCATTGCGCAAAGCCGTGGCGAGACGCCGGCGTAGCCGCCAAGCGCGAAAATCGCGGCCGGGGTCTCCGTGACGATGGGTAGAATCAAGCACTGGCTGTCCCCCAGCGCCGTCAGAGAGCGGTCCAGCGCGATCACGGCGCCGGCGCCCGCGGCTTTGGGCAGGACGATGCCGCTAGGCTTCGCGGATATGACGGCGGCGAGGTCCTCGGCAAGGCTGGGTCCATTGACGCGGACGAAAACCGGCAAGGCCCGGGGATGCGACAGGAATTCCGCCGCCATTCGCCGCGCTTCGCCTTTCCTCTCAAGCGTGACAGAGTCCTCGAGATCGAGAATGACGGCATCGGCGCCCGCCCCACGGGCTTTTGCCAGGCGCTCGGCCCGATCGGCGGGAACGAAAAGCAGCGAGCGCAGTCTCATGCGCGCTTGACCATCGCCGTGCGCAGCCCTTCGCAGACCAGCTCATCGCGCTGATTGAAGGCGCGGTGCCGGAAAGTGACGATGCCGGCTTCAGGTCGCGACTTGGATTCACGCAAACCCACCAC
>JBOHKF010000186.1:0-2009 GCA_050729015.1 Rhizomicrobium sp.
ATGCACGAAGAACATGTGCTGGGCGTAATAATCCACCTGCGTCTGGAGCACGATATAGAGTGAGAGCACGCCCGCTACGAAACACACCTTGCGCCACAAGGACGGTTGCGCCCCGGCCGGCAGGATGTGAAGACCGCGCCAGAACCAGGCCAATGTCAGGAACGTGCCCAGGAACTCTACCCAATGGAACTGCCAGGGCAGAAAGAAGGGAAGATGGGCCGGAAAAGCGCGGCTGATGGTGGCGACAACGGCGCCCATCACCAGAAGTGCTGCATACCAGGCCCAGGACGAAATACGCGGCATGGGCTGAGACTTTACGCGCCTGCCGCCCGGCACCCAAAGCGTGATAAGGACGCGGGCGATGCGGCATTGGCTGGCGCTGGTTATTCTTTTGACGCTCGCGGGATGCGGCCGCGATCCCTTTCATATGACCGACATTTCGGGCGCCATGCCGCGGCTCGACTTCCTTTTAACTCGCGCCGGCGACGGCCGGCAGGTCACCGGCGAAAGCTACCGCGGCGATGTGGTGGCGCTTTATTTCGGCTACACCAACTGCCCGGACATTTGCCCGGCAACCCTCGCCAATCTCGCCGCCATGGTGAACAAGGCGGGAAGCCCGAAGGTCAAGGTGCTGTTCGTCACGGTAGATCCCGACCGTGACACGCTTCCCATGCTCGCGCGCTATGTCAGAGCCTTCTCGCCGCAATTCGACGGGTTGCGTGGAACCGACAACGACCTCGCGGATTTGGCGCGGCGCTATCGGGTGGCCTATTCCGTCAATCCGGGACCGCCCTATAGCGTGATGCATTCCGGTGCGGTGTTCTTCTTCGACCGAGCCGGCCGCGCCCGCCTCGTCACCACCGACACCACCAACCCCGATGCGATGGCGCAGGATGTCAAGAAGCTGCTGCGACAATAGCTGCGCGGCTCAGCCCTCGCAGACTCATCCGGAGACGACACTTAAATATGCAGCGCCTTCTTGTCGGCGTCGAGCACGGCTTCGTGCAGCATTTCCGACAAGGTGGGATGGGGAAAGATGGTGCGGCCCAGCTCCGCATCCGTGAGCTCGCCGGTCTTGGCGATCACATAGCCATGGATCAGTTCGGTCACTTCCGCTCCCACCATGTGGGCGCCCAAGATTTCGCCGGTTTCCGCGTCGAACACGGTCTTGACAATTCCCTCCGGCTCGCCCAGTGCGATGGCCTTGCCGTTGCCGATGAAAGGAAAGCGGCCCACCTTGATCTTGCGGCCGCTCGCCCTGGCCTTGGCTTCGGTCAAGCCGACGCTCGCCACTTGCGGCCAGCAATAGGTGCAGCCGGGCACGTTGGCCGTATCGAGCGGATGCAGGCCTTTCACCTCCGCGATGCGCTCGGCCACGATCACCCCTTCATGCATGGCCTTGTGCGCAAGCCACGGTGGACCCACCACGTCGCCGATCGCCCAGATGCCGGCAATGCCAGTTTCGCCCCACGGATTGACCACCACATGGCTCCGCTCGACCTTGATGGCTTGGGCTTCGAGGCCGAGATTCTCCACATTGCCCATGATTCCCATGGCCAGGATCACCCGGTCCACGGTCAAGCTATCGATCTTTCCATCCTTGGCCTTCAGGGTCGCGGTAACGCTGTCGGGACCCTTCTTCAATTCCGTCACCGTCGTTCCTACCCTGAGCTTCATGCCCTGTTTGGCAAAAGCCTTGGCGGCGAAGGCGGAGATTTCCTCATCTTCGACCGGAAGCACGCGGTCGAGAATTTCCACCACGGTCACGTCCGCGCCCAGGGTGCGATAGAAGCTCGCAAATTCGATGCCGATTGCCCCCGATCCCACTACCAGCAGCGATTTGGGAAAGGCGGGCGGCACCATGGCCTCGCGATAGGCCCAGACGAGCTTGCCGTCAGGTTCGAGGCCGGGGAGGGTGCGGGCGCGGGCGCCGGTGGCAACAACGATGTTCTTGGCGGTGTATTCGGCCGTCTTTCCATCCTTGGCGACGGAGAGTCTCCCCTTGCTAA
>JBOHKF010000187.1:0-14014 GCA_050729015.1 Rhizomicrobium sp.
GGTCTGGGGCCTTCACTGCGTGACAACCGAAGAAATTCACAATCTCGACGACATGGCCGCGCAAGCCATGGAGATTGCGGAGCGCGAAGGCTTCGCCAGCAAAGGAGAGTGGGTGGTGATCACCTGCGGCGTACCTTTGGGCGTGAGCGGCACCACCAACATGCTGCGGGTGGCGATGGTAGGAACGCGGTAGTGCCATCGCTTTTCCCGAACGTCTCGCCTCGACGAACAGGGATCGCGCTCGGACAGGCGGCCACCAGGGGCGTGGGCTGGCCGGTTGGGTTTGCAATGTTCCGCCTTAAGTCAGTTTCCCTAAAACGCATGCACGGAACCTTGCGTTGCATGTCGCAAAAATGGCGGGAATTTGCCTGATAGGTCGCAAAAATAGTAACGGAGTGTTTTTGCGGAATTGGCATCTCCGGTTGCTTCCTATTTTATTTTCAGTGGCAGTGGCGAAGTCTGGGCCGAGGCGTTGGCGGGCCGAAATACCATTCGGGCGATCCCGCAAGGTTTTGCTCCCTAAGCGTCATTTGCCGCCAGGCCGGGCATCCCCAGGTCGGTCATCCAAGGATTCGTTGTGCACGATCCATATTTAGAACAGCTGCAGACCTGCAAGGACGCGCGGGCGGTAGCCGATTGCCTGTTGCATAAATCCATCGGCGCAGGGTTGCGTCCATGCCCAGGTCGTGCGCCGTCGGTGCGACCGTCTCCCCCCGCGCGGAAAGACCAAACTCAGATTCCCTGGCCTTCGATGCCTTTGGCAAGGGCCTTTTCGCGCTCCGCCGCGATTTTCAGATGCGGATCGAGCGCCAGGACACGCCGATAAAGCTTCAAGGCCTCCCTCTTGTCGCCGTAGTCCTCGAGCATCCCGGCAAGCTCGGTCATAGCCGCAAAGTGGCGGGGATTGAGGAGGATGGTCCGTTGAAGCGAGATCATCGCGCCGGTGTCCTCCCCGGCCGCCTCCTGCATCTGCGCCTTGACCCGCCAGCCTTCGGCGTAATGGGGCGCGAGACTTGTCACGGCGTCTATCAAGCTCCGCGCTGCGGCGTTGTCGGCTTGGCCCAGCGCCGCTGCCGCCCGGCTCATCAACAAATCCACGCTGGGACTGCCCGAAATCCGGAACAATTGATTGAGCTTGTCCTCGATGGGCTTGGCGGCATCGGCCGAGCCCGCTTTTTTGAGCTGGCTGAAAAGCCCGTCCTCTTGGTTGGATGCGGCAAGAACGCGCAACGGGAGAAGGGCGAGGATGACCACAAGGAAAAGACTTCGCATGAGAAGACAAGCCTATTCTTCCCGGCCGCTTGCTGTCACCACCCCCAGGGACACGACCCATGTTTACTGGCAATTCCCCACGGAATGACGCGTCACGCTTGTCCCGGGGTTGCTCCGGGGATTATCCCTGGCGGGCCTTGAAGAGCGGATTCTTCTTGTTGATCACATAAACCCGGCCCTTGCGGCGGATGACGCGGCAGTCCTTGTCCCGCTTCTTGAGCGACCGCAGCGAATTGCGAACCTTCATCACAGTGCCTTTGAAAATCTGGGCCTTTGGGCGCCCTTGCTGGCGCCCTTGAGGGCTGCGGAAGCTATGGGGACGAACCATGCCTGTCAACCGCGGGGAAGGAGGCTTTATAGTAAGGAAATTGGGGCCAAAAACAGTGCTAGAACGCGCCATGCATCGGCTTTTTCGCTTCTGTGTTCCGGCCGGACTGCTGGCGTTGGCAGCCTGCGCCACAAGGCCCCTCCCGGCTCCCTCCCCTCCCCTCACGCCCGCGGCCCCTCCACCGGCGGCTGGGCGCCTGCCGCCCTCGTCGCCCGTGGGAGGCGATCAAGAGTTCCAGGCCTTCATTGCCGCTTTCGAACCCACCGCGCTGCAAAACGGCATCACGGCGCGAACCTACAACCGCGCCATGGCCGGAATTGCCCCCGTTCCATCGCTCGACACTGTTGTCGCCGAACAGCCGGAATTCGTACGCCCGATCTGGAGCTATCTGAAAAGCGCGGTCTCGCCCCAGCGCATCGAAACCGCCAAGCGGCTTCTTCGAGACAATGCCGCCCTGCTTCGGCGCATTCAGGACCGGACGGGGGTGCCCAAGGAGATCCTGGTGGCAATTTGGGGAATGGAGACCGATTACGGCAGCGACCAGGGCAGCTACAACCTGTTCGCCACGCTTGCCACCCAGGCCTATCGGGGCCCGCGGCAATTCACTGCGCGGCATGAATTGATCGCGGCACTGCGCCTGCTGCAACAGAACGACTATGTGCCGGCGGAAATGGTTTCCTCATGGGCGGGCGCCATCGGCCAGACGCAATTCATGCCGTCCACTTTCTTCAAATACGCCACCGATGGCGATGGCGACGGAAAGATCGATCTTTGGCATTCGCCCGCCGATGCGCTCGCTTCGACGGCGGTGCTGTTCGAGCGCGTAGGCTGGCAGGAGGGCCAGCCTACCGGCTATGAAGTGCGTCTGCCCCGGAGCTTCGCCTACGAGAACGCCGATCCTTCCATTCTCGAACCTCTTTCGGAATGGGCCGCGCTTGGCGTGACCCTCGTGTCGGGCTCCGCTTTGCCCGAAGGCAACGACTTGGCCGCGCTCTATCTTCCGGCGGGCGCCCATGGACCGGCGCTGCTCACGCTCAATAATTTTCGCCAGATCATGAAATACAACAACGCGGCCAGCTATGCGCTGGCGGTGAGTCTTTTGAGCGATCGCATGATGGATCGCCCGGGAATCGCAGCGCCCTGGCCGGAAGACGAGAAGCCGCTTTCGCGGGCCGATCGCCAGCGTTTCCAGCAGGACCTTGCCGCCCTCGGCTATGACGTGGGGGATCCCGACGGATTGCTCGGCCGCAAGACCCGCGCGGCGCTTCGCCAATATCAGTTGGCGCACGGCCTCACCGCCGATGCCTATCCCACCCAAGCCATGCTCACCCGTTTGGACGAAGCTGCCGGCAACGCGGTGGACTCGATTCCTGCCGGATAATCGGCGGTCGAGATGAGACGCCCGCACGTCACGACCGCCCCGAGGCCACGGCCCAGGCTTGGGTTTCGGCCCTCGCCGGGAGAATTGATGTAACCAGAGTCAAGATGAGGGCGAATAGCTTCATCGGCGCTCCTTTTGGCTTCTTGGCGCGCGGGGTCCAGGCAACGGCGCAATACTTGTAGCGTCGCAGGCCAGTTAAGGGGGATTTGTGCCGCGCATATTGACCGAGGCCGACATCGCCGATTTCCGGGAGCGGCTGTGCCGGTTGGCCACCCGGCTCTTGGTGGAGCGGGGTCCGGAGAATTTCAACATGCGTTTGCTGGCGTCGGAAATGGGGGTCAGCGCGATGACGCCTTACCGGTACTTCAAGGACAAGAACGAGATTCTCTCCGCCATTCGCGCCCGCGCCTTGGTGCGCTTTGCCAGCCAGTTGGAGCGGGCGCTGGCCGCCCCCGGCACCCTGGCGGAGCAAAATACCGCCCTGGGCAACGCCTATATCCGCTTCGCCCTGGAGGAGCAGGTCAGCTATCGGCTGATCTTCGATTTCGCCGAACCCGGAGCAAGGCCGCAGCCGGAGCTTAAACGGGCGGAAGAGAGGCTGCGCGCTGCCGTCACCGAGCATGTGCGCAAGATGGTGGACGCCGGCTATTTCGAAGGCGATCCCGAGCGAGTCGGCCAAGTCTTCTGGGCCGGTCTGCACGGCCTGGCGGCGCTTCACCTGGCCGGCAAGCTCAAGGGTGACCCTCACACTTTGCTGGGCGAAATGAACCGCATCCTGGGCGCGGCCTGCCGGGTCAAAATTCCCGCTTGATGGTCAGCCCCCAGGTGCGCCCCAATCCGGGAAGCGCCGCCAGATTGGCATAGACATCCGCATCCGGCGTGAAGGAGCGGGCGTTGGCGACATTATCCACATTCACCTGGACCTGCCACGGACCGGCCCGCACGAAAGCCGACGCGTTCAAGAGAACATAGGAGGGAAACACGAGCGGCTGGGGCACCGTCTGGCTGGTCTCGGTGACGTAGGTACCGCCGCCTGTTGCACCCCATGCCCCGTCGTCGCTCGTATAGGTGACATAGGGACTGATCACGGCATGCGGAATTAAACTATCCTGGTAATTGCCCGATTTTCCCGGGAGGCTTGAGAAATTATAGATCACGTAGGCCCCCCCGAAGCCGTTCACCGACGCAACACCCGCATCGCGGGCCGGAATGTAGGCAAAGCTGGTATCGGGACCTTTCACCAGCGTGTGCTGCAGGCTTCCCGCCAACGTGAAGCTCAGATTGGAATTGAGAACATAGCGGACCTCGGCTTCGCCGCCCTCGGACCGGGTGCCCATCACCGTTGCCGCGCCGCCCGCATGCTCGAGCTGGGTGCGCTCCTGCCGATACCAGTCGAGCGCGCCCACCAGGTGCCGGTCCAGGAACGAGAATTTGATTCCCGCTTCGTCCAGGAATGAGTCCGAAAGCCAATCATCGCCGGCCAAGAGCGAGGTAAGAACCTGGCTTGCTTGCCCGATCTCGATGGCGGAGTCCTTGGCTTGCGTCACATATGGCATCAAGCCCAGATCCGTCTGATAATCCAGGCTCGCAGAATAGGTGAAGGCGCCTTTGGCGCCGCGTCCGCTGCCCGGTTCGAAGGGGAGAACCCCCTGGTCCGCGGAGCGGACATTGTAGGCGTCATATCGTCCCCCCAAAATCAGGCTGAGAGTCTTTTTCCAGGCGAGATCGGAAGTCGCGAAAAGACCGGAATCGGCGGTCGTGCTGTGAACATTGTTTTCCCAACCGAGGCCCACCGTCCCCGGGGGGGGCGTCTCGAACGGCGAGGTGAAAATATCGTTGGGCTCGGCACCGACACTGATGTCGCGCCGGTCCAGCGCAACCACGCCGCTGTTAAAGCTTTCTTTGCCGATGGCGCCCACATAGCGGTACGAACCGCCGACCACGCTCTTGGCGACGATCTGCCCCAGATTTTCCGTAAAATCGTAGCGGGCGCGGACCTCGCCGATCACGGTGCGGTATGAGGCTGGAAAGCCGTAGGAAACGAAGCGGTCGTTGGAGAGCGTGTCCACGAAGCCTTGAAGACGAACCCGATCCCCGCCGTCGAGCTCCCGGCTCAACTCGGCAAAGCCGGTGTGGGTGATGGTGTTGGAGAAATCGTCGCCGGGGGCGATATAGACGGTACGCCGGTCGAGAATAGTGGTGCCCACGCCGGTATCGAGCGTGTGCGCGGCGTCGGTGCAACTGCCGCAGCCCGGCGTCGCGATATAAAGCGGGCTATAGGTGGGACTTCCGGTATAGGGGTCGCCGCCCAGGTTGTTGAAAGTGAGCCTGCCGTTGCGGCTGGCGGCGATGGCGGTATTGCGGCCGGTAATATAAGTCCCACCGTCGATCAGCGCTTGCGTAAGGCGATTCCAGCCCGGCGTCTGCACATCGCCATTGGCGTGGTAATACATGTAGTCCGACGAGAAGGTCCAAGGCCCGGCCGCGGCGATGCCGGACAACTCCACAAGCTGGTGGCTGGGATGGATGCCGCGATAATAGCTGAAGGAATCGTCGAGTTCGCCATAGGCATGAATTCCACCCTCAACCGCCCCCGAATCCAGCGGCACGCCCAATTGAGCCGTGGCGTTGCGCTGGGAATAGCTGCCATAGGTCGCGGTAACCTCGCCGGAGACTTGATCCTCTTGCGGCCCTTCGCTTTTGGGCACGAAATTGACCAGGCCACCCACCTTGCCCGGACCATAGATCACCGACGGCGGGCCCCGGACCAATTCGATCTCGGCCGCATCGCCTAAGGGCGTGGTGTAGGTGCCGCGATTTTCCGCCCGCTTAAAGCCATCGAAATAGGATTCCGCCAGCGTGCCGCGCAGATTGACCGCCCCTTCTACCCCGTAATAGCTGGCCGTGTAGGACGAGGGTGAAACCGCGGTAAGGGTATCGACGCCGGTAATGCCATAGCGGTCGAGCGTGGTGTCGCTTACCGCGGTGACGGCGCGCGGCGTGTCGAGGAGGGGAAGATCGAGACCCATGGCGGTCTCATCGGGGGCCGTCTCGATCAGATGGGCACGGTCTCCGGTGACGGTGACGGTCTCGACCGTTTCCTGGGCAAAGCCCGGCCCGCAAAGCGACAACGCGAAAATCACGGCCAAGAGGCCGCGGATGAACCCTGGCAAAGACGCCGTCCCCGAACTGTTACATGTCTTCTAACATGTTACAGGGAAAAGCCAAGAGCCGCCGTCTTGTCGACGTCAACGCTTGGAATCTCAAGGGTCTTCCCAGGCGGCCAGCAGATCCGCGGCCTGGGCCATGATGGCGCAATTCAGTTCCATCGCATGGAGGGCGGCGCGGTGCAGTTCCGGCTCGTATGCAGCCACCGCGTCGGCGGCGATGAACACATGATAGTCGCGCTCGAATGCGTCCCTGGCCGCCGCGTCGATGCAACATTCGGTGGTCAGCCCGGCGATCACCAAGGTATCGCGATGGGTTTCGCGCAGATGGGCGTCGAGACCGGTTCCGGAAAAGGCGTTGTAGCGGGACTTCGAGAACACCCTTTCGCCGGCCAGCGGCTTTGGCCCCACGAACTCCGCGCCGATGGTGCCTTCGCGGCAAAGCAGCGGATCGTGGCCGCGCCGCTTCTTCCACTCTCTCAGCATCGCGCTCTCTTCGCCTGGCCGGGTGATGAGACGCGCGAAGAGACAGGGGACGCCCGCCCGCCGCGCGGCATCGGCCATGAGAACCCCATTGCGGACAGCGGCCGCGACCGTGCTCATATCCTTGCCTTCCCGTCCCATCGCGCCCTCGGCAAGCGCGAAATCCACCTGCATGTCAATCAGCAGAAGCGCCGTGCGCGCGGGCGAGACCCAAGTCTTGAGCCGGCTCATGGCGCCTTCAGTCGTGGCAATATCTCCCGTCCCATCACATTCAAGCCTGCCTGGTAATCGCCAAAGATGAGCATCAGGCCGTCCAACGCGCAGGTTTTGAGGAAGGCGGCTATTGCTTGCGCGCACGTTTCCGGAGCGCCGATCACGGTGTGGGTCATGAAGGCGCCCTTGGCGCGGGCGGTAAGGGCATTGTCCGCGCCATGACGGCTCGCGCCATAGCTTTCCAGCATGCAAAGTACCGCGACCTCGTCCAGGCCTTCGCGATATTTCTCGGCGGTCGCTTGGGCTTCGCCATCGCTTTCGCCATGGATCACCGTGCACATGGCATAGGTCTTTATGGTTTTGCCCAAGCGCCCGGCGAGGTCCTTGGCCCTGAGCGAAGCTTCGCGGGTCTCCTTTTCGTCGCGGCCGCCGATGAAGCAGATATCGGCCTCGCGCACGGAGAAAGCGAGTCCCCGTTCGGACATTCCGGCGCAGATAAGGTCCGGCCTCCTCAGCGGCTTGGGGTCCGATACGCAATCGCGGATGGTGAAATAGCGGCCTTGAAAATCCACCCGCGCTTCGCCCCACAGGCGCTTGACGATGGTGGTCCATTCCTCGGTAAGGTCATAACGGCGGTCGTGATCGAGGCTGGTGTCCCAGGCATCCATCTGCTCGAACTCGCCGCGATAGGCACCTGCCACGATATTGAGGCCGGCACGACCTCCGGAAATATGGTCCAAGGTGGCGATCATCTTGGCGGCCACCACCGGATTGTGCAGGATGGCGTGCAATGTGGCCCACACCTTGATGCGGCTGGTCAGCGCGGCAATGCCGGCCATCATGGTCACCGATTCCAATGACGCGCCCCAATGATTGGTGGCGCCGCCAAAGCCGCGCCACTTGCCCATGGCCATCACGAAGTCCAAGCCTTCGCGCTCCGCCGCCAGCGCGGCATCGCGATTTTGCGTCCAACCGCCGTCCAGATGCGGGATATTGCGCGAGACGATCCAGCCGCCGCTTGCCACGGGAAGAAAAACGCCAAATTCCGCCTGGATCACGCCATCCTCCGCCGGGGCGGCCGCATGGGAGCGACTGCGATCAGCACCAGAAGCACCAGACCCTCCAGAATCGCGAACGCGGGTGCGAAGCTTCCAGCCCGGTCGGCGACAAAGCCGGCAAAAGCCGGACCGCCGGCGCCAACGGTCGAGACCAGATTGACGGTTGCGAACAATTCCAGATTCGGGCCGCGGCCGAAATAATCGAGGAGCAAGATGGTGGAAGCGAAGAAGGTAAGCCCGTAACCCACGCCCACGCCCAGCGCATAAAGGATCATCAGCAGGGTGCCGTGCGCCGCGCTCAAGGCCATCAGGCCGGCGATCATCAGAGCCAGCGCGGCCAGAAGCAGGGTCTTGGCGGGTATCCAGCGCACCACCACCCCGCCCAAAAGCCGCGCACTGGCGTTGAACAGGGCTTCAAGGCTCATCATGCCTCCTGCCACTGTCAAGCCCACGCCGTGGCGCATCAGATGGGCCACCGCGACCGCGTTCACGGTGATGCCGACGAAGGGAAAGATGCTGTAAGCCGCGGCCAGCACCACGAATTGCGGCGTGCGCATCGCCCGTCGCGCGCTCCAATCCTTGGCGGTAATATGGGGATCCTTCTCGCGCCTGTCGCTGACGTCGGTTTTCACGTCCACAACCAGTACGCTCAAGAGGCCCGCGGCGGTAACCACCACCAGCGCCGCCAGCCAATAGGCGCGCCAGTCATGGGCAAGCGACATCACCCAGAGGTAGAAAACGGGACCGGCCACGCCGCCCAATCCGCCGACGGTGAAATAGACGCCGAATGCAAGGGACGGCCGCGCGAACAGCCGTGCCAGCAGATAGGTGCCCGGAACCGTGGCGAGCAGGGTGAAGCCCAACCCCATCAGGAGGGCGCCCAGAAAATAGGAAGCGAGGCTGTGGGTCAGAGTGAGGAAGGCGAAAGACGCGGCCATCACCAGGCTCCCAAGCACCAACGCCGCCCGCACGCCCAGCTTGCGGATGATGATGGCCGGCACGGTCGCGGTAATGCCGGCGGCTACACCCAGGAGCGAAAAGCCGCTGCCGGCACCGCTCCAATTCCAGTGAAGCTCGCCGATCATCGCCGGCAGAACGACGCCCAGCGAACTGAACGTGGTCGCGGTGATCAGAAAGAACACCAGGCTCATGGCCGAAAGGGTGAGGACGGACCTCACGGGGCTTCCCAGGCCCGCTTGATGTCGGCGGGAAAATCGCCGAAAACTTTGCGCATCGCGGTCTGGGCCCGCCCTTCGTCATGAGCGGCGATGCCCGCTGCCAACTCGCGATGCCGGGCGAGCGCCCGGCGATTTTCCTTTAGCGATGGCTTTCCCATGGCATGAAGCCAGAACCGCGCGGTCTGGCGATGCAGACTCACCACCAGCTTGGCCAGCACCCGGTTGTGACTTGCCTGAGCCACCGCCACGTGAAAAGCCTCGTCCATGATGGCTAGGGCGCGGACGTCATTTCTGGCTATGGCACTCTCGCCATCCTTCAAACTCCCGGAGATGGCAGCGATATCGCCCGGACTCGCATGACGGGCGGCCAGTCCCGCGCAGGCTGTTTCCACGAGCGCACGGGCGGCAAAGGCATCGCGCGCTTCCACCAAATCCAGAGGCGCCACCAGGGTGCCGACCCGCGGGCGCCTCTGCACCAGACCTTCGAGCGCGAGCCGCGTCAAAGCTTCGCGAATGCCGGCCACGCCGCCGCCATAGCGTTTCGCCAGGGTCCGTTCGTCCAACTTTTCTCCGGGCCGGAGGCGACCCACGATGATGTCGACCACCAACTGCCCATAAAGCCGCGCTTTCGCGAGCTGCGGCGGCCATTCGTCCAGTCCGGAAGGCTGGGCAGGAACGCGCTTTTGGGCCATGGCCGGCACAATGGTAAGGCCCGGGCAGTCTGGCAAGAGAGACGCTCAGTTGTCGCGTCCCGACTCCATGCCTCTACCCACCAGGTCGCTGAGGAACCTTCGCGCCAGCGCATGATAGACGGATTCCTGCTGGAGTGTCCGGCTCACCCCATAGCCGATGAAAGCCGCCAGCATCAGGGGGATCACCATGCTGGAGGCATCCGACATTTCCTCGACGATCACGAACGCCGTGATGGGTGCCTGGACTACACCGGCGAAATAGGCAGTCATTCCCAGAAGCACGATAGCGCCCGGCGCGTGAACTCCCATCAGGCCGGCAATGACGCTGCCGAGCCCCGCGCCCACCGACAACGACGGCGAGAACAGGCCGCCCGGAATGCCTGACAGCGTGGAGGCCGTGTTGGCGATGAATTTCAACGGCGCGAAGGCCAGCCCCGGTCCGTGACCCGCGATGGCACTACGCGCCGCGCCATAGCCGGTGCCGTAGGTCGCGCCATGGCTGAGAAGCCCGCAAACGGCGACGATGAGGCCGCAGATGGCTGCCCACAAAAGCGCGCGGCGCGTGGGCCGTGGCCCGATCCAGTGTTTGAACCAGTCGGAGCCCTTGACCACCAGCATCGCAAATAGCGCGCCGAAGAACCCTCCGACGACGCCCGCGACCGGCACCGCCAGCCAATCGATTGTCACTTTCAGGGTGGCCGTGGAGTGGCCGAAATAGCTATAATCGCCCACCAACCCCAGCGAGGCCAGCCCGGCCAGGATCACCGCCACCAACACCAGCCCGCTGGTGCGGCTTTCGAACGCCCGGCTCATCTCTTCGATCGCAAAGACGATGCCGGCCAATGGCGTATTGAATGCAGCGGCCACGCCGGCGGCCGATCCCGCCAGGATCAATCCCCGCTGCCGTCCCATTCCGCCCATCCGGGCCGCGCCGAGCATGATGGAAGCGCCGACTTGCACCGTAGGTCCTTCGCGCCCGATGGACGCGCCGGTCAAAAGGCCTATCAGGGTGAGAAGAATCTTGCCCGTGGTCAATCTTAGCGAAAGCAGGCGCGCCCTGAGACCGTCATCGCTCAAGCGCCGGGCAGCGATCGCCTGGGGAATGCCGCTTCCCTGAGCCCCCGGAAAGACGGTCCGCGTCAACCAGGCGCAGAGGACAAAGCCGGCCGGGGTCACCGCCAACGCCAGCCAGGGATTGAACAGAAGGTGGTGAAACAGCGCCTGCGCACGGTTGGCAGCAGCGGTGAACACGACACTCACTATCCCCACCGTGACAGCCCCGCCCCACAGGATCAGCCGCATTCGCCAGCGCCGGCCCGAAAGCCAGATCAGACGGTACCGGCGCAGCAAGGGAATTTGGCGCATCGGAATCCTTTAAGCGCCGCGGGGCACGAACCCAAGCGCTTTATGGAGCCGTCAAGCCGGACCGGCGCCTGACGGCTCTAGGAGGCCGTCAAATCCTCTCTTATAGTTCAACGTTTCGATAAGGGGGCGTCATGACGCCGATGCAGATCAGTTCCTCGTTCATGTGGACCATGCTTGTGGTGGAAGCCTTGTTCGCCATTCCGGCCGGCTTGGTCCTGAAACGCACCGGCCACTCCCTGTGGTGGGCGCTTCTGTGCTTTGTCCCGATCGCTGCCTTGTTCGGCCTGTGGGTACTGGCCTTCACGCGCTGGACCCCGCCTCGCCCGGCGAATGAATAGGTTTGCCCGCAAGCACCATGCCGGCCCTTCCCGGCCCATGTTCACGAGCGCCTCCGGGCGCGGTCAATCAGTTCCGAACTACTCTGGTGCGGCACCAGGGGAACGCGCATCACCTCGCCGCCGTATGAGGACACGAAATCGGCGCCCACGATTTCATCGCGAGCATAGTCGGCACCTTTGACCAGGACCTCGGGGCGCAGCCGGCGGATCAGATTTTCCGGCGTGTCTTCTGCGAAGATCACCACCAGATCCACCATGGCCAGAGAAGCAAGCACCATGGCGCGCGCCACCTCGCCTTGAAGGGGACGGTCCGGACCCTTGAAGCGCTTGACCGAGGCATCCGAATTCAGTCCCACCACAAGGTGGTCGCACCTGGCGCGGGCTTGGCTCAGCAGGGCGATATGGCCGGGGTGGAGCAGGTCGAAGCACCCATTGGCGAAGCCGATCCTTTGTCCCCTGGCGCGCCAGCGCTCCAGCCACGGGAGCGCGCCTTCGGCCGTGGTGAATTTTCGCTCCGCGCTCTCCAATTGTCGGACGTGAAGCTCGCTGGCCAGGTCTTCAGCGGTCACGGCCGCGGTCCCTGCCATGGTGACCGCCAGGCCCGCGGCGATATTGGCGAGTCGCGCCGCGGTCTCCAAGTCGCCGCCGGCCGCCAGCGCCAGCGCCAGCGCCGCGGCAAGCGTATCGCCGGCGCCCGAAACATCGAATACGCCATGGCTCTTCGCGGCGACATGGACGATCTTCTTTCCCCGCGCAAGAAGCGAAAGGCCTTGAGCTCCGCGGGTCACCATCACGGCCGACAGGAGGGGCAGGTCCACCAACAGCTTGCACGCGGCGGCTTCGACGCCATCGTCGCTTTCGGTCTCGATGCCGGTAGCATTCATCGCCTCCTGCTTGTTGGGCGTGATCACCCTGGCCCCGTCATAGACCGCGAAATTCGATCCTTTGGGATCGGCGATCACGGGCTTTCCCTGCGCCCGCCCCAGCGCAATCCAGCTCTTAAGCGAGGATGGCGCGAGAAAGCCCTTGGCATAATCCGAAATGACCATCGCGTCATGCCCGGCAACCAGAGATTGGAGGGGTGCCGCGGCGGCTTCCGGCCAAGAGGCTTCGTGATCGGCGCGCATTACTTGCTGCCGGTCGGCGATAAAGCGGACTTTTTCCGTGGTCCGGGCGCCTTCGACCGTCATCAGCGCGCCCTCTATGCGGGGTTCCTGGGCAACGAGCGCATCGAGGCGCACGCCGGCGGCGTCGTTGCCCTTGCCGCCCACCAAAGTCGCCATTCCACCCAGAGACGCGACATTGCGCGCCACATTACCGGCGCCGCCCAGGCTCGCGGCTTCGCGTTCGACTTTCAGGATGGGTACCGGCGCCTCCGGAGAGATGCGAAAGACCCGCCCATAGATGAAGCGGTCGAGCATGACGTCGCCCACCACGAGCACGCGCCGGTCCTTGAACCGGCCCAGAAGGTCAAGAATGCTCATGACCGGCGTCTTCCGGTTACCTGATCGGATGCAAGGTCAGCTTCTGAACGCGCCAGTTCACCAGTTCGGCTGCGTAGAGCGTGTGCTCGTCGGGGCAGGCAAGGCCGTGGATCCAGCCAAACTCTTTTAAGCCCTTGCCTTCTCCGCCCAGCCAGCCGAGGACATGACCGTCCAGGGTCATCTTGAAAATGCGAAACGCGTCGGACGTGAAGAGATACTGCGGCGAGCCCGCCTTCGGGGGCGTGATGCAAACCGCCCAGGGGGCACCCGGAAAGAACAGCGACAAGAAGGATCCGGGCTTGCGCAAATCCTGGCCGTACATGATCAGATGCTTATTGTGCGCCGGAATGTCGATGGTGATGATGCGCTTGACATGGCCCTGGTCGTCGAGCACCTGGATGCGGCGATTGCTGCGATCGGCGACATAAAGATTGCCATCCTTGTCGGCGGCGATCGAATGGACCGTCCGGAACTGGCCCGGACCATTGCCTCGCTCGCCGAACGAGGTCAGCCAGTTGCCTTGGGGGTCGAATTTCGCGACCCGCGAATTGACATAGCCGTCGGCGACATAAATGTTTCCCTGCGGGTCCCAGGTCATGTCCGTGACCTGCCGAAACATGCCGTCAATCGGCGGCAGCGGCGGATTTACCCGCGCCCAGGGATGGGCATCTGCGTCCGACGCCTCGGTCTTGCGCCCCAGCACCAGCGTCACCCGGCCCGCCTGATTGAAGCGGACCACCATGTCGGAGCCCTTGTCGGCCACCCAGATATTATCCTGCGGATCGATCCGCACGGAATGGGCAAAGCCCCAGGCGTAAAGATTGTGTCCGATCTCGCGCATGAATTTGCCGCTGGAATCGAATTCCAGAAGCTGCGCGGCGGTGGCGCCATAGGCCGGACCGGTGGAGTTGCCCCGGCTGAAGACATAAACATTACCATGGGAATCGGTGGCAACGCCCGAAGCCTCGCCCATATACATGTCGGACGGCAACTGCCCGAACTCGACGGAGTCGAAGGGAATCTCCGGCGCGCTGGTGGTTGAGGTGGTCAAGGAC
>JBOHKF010000188.1:0-1798 GCA_050729015.1 Rhizomicrobium sp.
GTCAGGGCCCGGTCACCGCTGCCTAATACGGCTCGCTGCGCTTTCCTCGGCCTCTGTCCGCAATGCGGGCAGGGGCCGTTGTTTGACGGCTATATCAAGCTCAAACCGGCTTGCCCCTCCTGCGGCCTGGACTATGCGATGTTCGATGCTGGCGATGGACCTGCCGTGTTCGGCATCCTGATCGTGGGCGCCATCGTGGCCGCGCTGGCGCTCTATGTGGAGTTCAGCTTTTCGCCGCCCTATTGGGTGCACGCGGTCCTATGGCTTCCCCTGATCGTGATTTTGAGCCTTCTTTGCTTGCGGCTTTCCAAATCCACGCTTCTGTTTCTCCAATACCGAAACAAGGCGGGGGAGGGGCGCCGGCAATGAGGCTCAGCTTTCGCCCCTTGCCAGGACTGACGGTTGCGGTCGCAATCCTGGCCGCGCTTCTCATCGGGCTCGGCACGTGGCAGATCGAGCGCCTGTCCTGGAAGCTTGGCCTGATTGCGGCGATGAACGAGCGCATGCATCGGACACCCGTGCCGGTGGACCGAGGCGGAGTGGTGCGCGCGCACGACGACTATACCCGCGTGCTTCTCAAGGGGCGGTTCGAGAATGCCAAGGAAGCCTATGTGTTCACCACCGATTCGAACTTCGGCCCCGTCTATCATGTGTTGACGCCGTTCGAGACCGATAGCGGCCATGTCTATCTGGTGGACCGCGGCATGGTTCCTCCCGCCAAGCGGTCGCCGTCCACCCGGCCCCGGGGCGAGATCGAGGGAGAGACACGCGTGACGGGGATCTGGCGCACCCCCGATGCGCCCGGTCCCTTCACCCCGCCGCCGGATCGAAAGCGGCGTATCTGGTATGCCCGCAATCTCGACGCAATCGCTATGGCCGAGGGCGTTCGATTGGCCGCCCCGGTGGTCATCGAGGCTGACGCCGTCCCCAATCCGGGAGGGTGGCCCGAGGGCGGGCAGACGGTGGTCAATCTGCCCAACAATCACCTCGCCTATGCCATGACCTGGTTTGGGCTTGCTGTCGGCCTGATCGGTGTCTATCTCGGCTATCATGTATCGCGGGGGCGGGTCGGCTGGTCGTGGCGCTGACCGCTCCAGACCGTTAGCGCAATTCCGGGCGATTTTCCGGTCCGGAATTGCGACAAAACAAATACGCGGGAGTGGATCGCCGATTCCATGAAACGGTGATTCATCCTGGTTTCGGGGGAAAGCATGTCTTCGCCGGGCCTGTTCATTTCCACCCGCGGCGGCGCTGCGGTCGCGAATTTTGCCGAAGCGCTGCTCGCCGGCTTGGCGCCGGATGGCGGCCTCTACATGCCGTCGGCTTGGCCTTCCTTCTCGACCTCCCAAATCCAAGGCTTCGCGGGGAAGCGCTACCAGGAGGTCGCATTCGAAGTCCTTGAGCCCTTTGTTGGCGAATGTTTCACCGCCGCCGAGCTTAAGGAAGACATCGAAGCCGCTTACGCGGGCTTTGATCCGCCCGAGATCGCGCCCTTGTCGCCCATGAGCGGCAACCGCCATCTGCTCGAGTTGTTCCACGGACCCACTTTCTCTTTCAAGGATATTGCGCTTCAGCTTCTGGGACGTTTCTTTGCCCGGGCGCTCAAGCGCCGCGACCGCAGAGCCACCATCGTTGCCGCCACGTCCGGCGATACCGGTTCGGCCGCCATCGCCGCTTTGGGCGGGCTTTCCGGCATCGACGTCTTCGTGCTTCACCCCAGAGGACGTATCAGCGACATCCAGCGCCGGCAGATGACGACCACCGCGCATACCAACGTGCACAACATTGCGTTGGACGG
>JBOHKF010000189.1:0-6088 GCA_050729015.1 Rhizomicrobium sp.
ACCAGCGAACGGCTGTCGGCGGAATTGTCGCGATTGTCGCCCATCATAAAATAATGGGCCGGCGGCACGACATAGACATCGGTATTGTCCTCCGGCCCGTCGGGATCGCGGTCCAGAATGAGAAAGCTTTTGCCGCCGGGCAAGGTCTCGCGATATTGCGGCACATGATGCACTTCGCCGTCCACGGCCTCGATAAAGTCCGCCACCCGCACCTTGGGCACCGGCTTTCCGTTCAGCCATAACCTGTCGTTCTTCATCTGGACGCGGTCGCCCGGCAGGCCGATCAGGCGCTTGATAAAATCGGTCGAATTGTCGCCGGGAAACTTGAATACCATCACATCGCCGCGCTGAGGCTTCCAGTCCGGCCAGCGGCCATGCATGAGATTGCCGAACGGCCAGCCGCCAAACGGGAATGTGTAGCGGCTATAGCCATATGAGAATTTTTCCACAAACAGATAATCGCCGATCAATAGCGTTCCCTCCATCGAAGCGGAGGGAATATTGAACGGCTGGAACAGGAAGGTGCGGATCACCAGCGCGATCAAACCGGCATAGATGACCGTCTTGATCAATTCGCCCCAGGATTCGCCCGGTTGCACCTTCGCCTCCCGGGAACGGCCAGGCGTCTTGTTGTCGAGAGGTTTGTCGGCCATGAAGCGGGATCGGTTGGAATCGAAAGACGCCGGACAGAAGCGGCCCCGGATAGGGCCTGTCAAGGATTTCCTTGGTTAATCCTCTTTCACGGCCGAGATGATGACCATGGCCTGGGCCAGCGGATATTCGTCAGTCAGGGAAATCTCGATCGCGGCGTGATGACCCTTTGGGGTGATGGCTCCAAGCCTGGCAAGAGCCCCTCCGGTGAGTTTCATGGTCGGCTTGCCGGAGGGAAGATTGACAACGCCCATGTCCCGCCAAAACACCCCTTTGCTCAAGCCCGTGCCTAGCGCCTTGGCGCAGGCCTCCTTGGCGGCGAAACGCTTGGCATAGGAGGCCGCGCGGCCGGCCCTGAAGTCGGATTTTCTTTGTTCGATCTCGGTAAAAATGCGGGCGACGAAGCGTTCTCCGTGCCGCGCCAAGGTTTTTTCGATACGGCGAATGTCAATAAGGTCGCTGCCCAGGCCGAGGATCATGCCGCGCCCAAGGCGCAGGTCGGGCCGCCGGTGCCGCAACAAGCGCCGATAACCGCAGCGCATCGGCGCAAAGAATCGCTGAGAGGCGGCGCGCCGAGGCTCATGCGCGCGCTTCATCCATCAAAAGGCGCATCTTCTGAATGGCGGCGGCCAACCCCTCGAAGATCGCCTCGCCGACCAGAAAGTGCCCGATATTGAGTTCGCGAATCTGGGGTAGCGCGGCGACGGGCTGGACATTGTCATAAGTGAGTCCATGGCCGGCATGAACTTCGAGCCCCAGGGAAGTGCCATACTCGGCCGCCTCGCGGATCCGGGCGAGGAGACGCTGGCGCTCTGCCCCGTTCGCATTGGCATAGGCCCCCGTGTGCAATTCCACGACCGGCGCGCCCAGCATCCGCGATGCGTCGAGCTGGCGGCGATGAGCTTCGACGAACAGCGAAACGCGCACGCCCGCTTCCCCCAGCGCTTCGACGATGGGCTTGAGGCGCCCCGACCCGCCCCAGGCGTCGATCCCGCCTTCGGTCGTGCGCTCTTCGCGCTTTTCCGGCACGATGCACGCGGCGTGGGGACGGGCCTTGAGCGCTATGGCGACCATCTCCCTGGTGGCGGCCATTTCAAGATTGAGCGGAATCTCCAATTCGAGCGAGAGTCGCGCGATGTCGGAATCGGAGATATGCCGGCGATCCTCGCGCAGATGGGCGGTGATGCCGTCCGCGCCGGCATCCTGGGCCAGTTTGGCGGCACGAACCGGATCGGGATTGTCCCCGCCACGGGCGTTCCTGACCGTCGCCACGTGATCGATATTGACGCCAAGCCTGAGAGCCTTCACGGCAATTTTCGCATCCAGAGCAAGATCCCCTCGTCCGACTAGTTTGCTTCCGCAGGTTCGGCCTCGCGCACCCGATCCACCGATTCGACAGCGTTGTTGACCCTGAGCGCGCCAACAATATTCTGCAGATGCGCCACGTCGCGCACTTCAATGTCCATTAGGAATTCGAAATAGAGCGGGTTGCGCGCCACCACTTTCATGTTGAAGATATTGCCGCCGTTGTTGGCGATCGCCGTCATGACCGCGGCCAGGCTGCCCGGCTCGTTCTTCACCCGGACCGCGACCCGGGCTACCGAAGGACCCAATTCCGCCGCATTGAGACCCCAACTCACGTCCAGCCAGTCGTCCATGTTCTGCGCCTTGTCGAGTTCGGCGCAGTCTATGGTGTGGACCATCACGCCCTCGCCAGGCAGCATCAGCCCCACGATACGGTCCCCCGGCAAGGGATGGCAGCAGGGCGCCAGCGCATAGGCAATGCCTTCGGTCAGGCCGCGAATGGAAATCGGTTTGGTATTTGCCGCCCCCCCCGGCCGGATGCGCTTCTCGCCGGAACGCTTCAATTCCGGAAACACCGCCTCCAGGACTTCATGACCGCGCAGCGCGCCCCGGCCGACATCGGCATAGACATCCTCGGCCTTGGACAGGCGGAGCTTCTTGGCGACCTCGCCGATCGCCTTCTCGTTCAGTTGCGCGCCATGATCGGCAAAGGTCTTCTCCAGTATTTTCTGGCCCAGCTTCACATGCTCGCCGCGCTGGGCATGGCGCAAGTAGCGGCGGATCTCGGCGCGCGCCCGACCCGTCACCACGAACTGTTCCCAGAGCGGAGACGGCGCCTGTTCCCTGGTGGAAATGATCTCGACCTGATCGCCGTTGCGAAGCTGGGTATGAAGCGGGACATGGCCGCCATTCACTTTCGCTCCCACCGCCGTGTGGCCAAGATCGGTATGGACGGCATAGGCGAAATCGATGGGGGTCGCGCCCCGCGGCAGTGAGATCAGGCCTCCCTTGGGCGTAAAGCAGAAGACCTGGTCGGCATACATGTTGAGGCGCGAATTCTCGAGCACCTCCTCGGCGCTGTCGCCCCTTTCCAGAAGATCCACCATGTCGCGCAGCCAGCCATAACCCGCGCTGTCGTCGCCTTTGGCGGGAACATGCTCGCGATAGCGCCAGTGCGCGGCCACCCCACGCTCTGCCACATCATGCATCTCCTGGGTGCGAATCTGGATCTCCACCCGTTGCTTCTCCGGGCCCATCACCGTGGTGTGGATGGAGCGATAACCGTTGGTCTTGGGCGTGGAGATGAAGTCCTTGAACCGTTCAGGCACCATCTGCCAACTGGTGTGAATGATGCCCAGCGCACGATAGGAATCTTCGGTGTCCTTCACGATTACGCGGAAGCCGAAAATATCGGAGAGCTGCTCGAAGTGAAGCTTCTTGGTCTGAAGTTTGCGCCAGATCGAGTACGGCCGCTTGCCGCGGCCATACACCCACGCATCCAGGCCGTGTTCGGCCAGCTTGCGCTTGATCTGGTCGGCGATGCGGCCTACCCGGTCGCCTCCCACCATATCGAGGCGCGCAAAATGGGTTACGATGGAGTTGCGTGCTTCCGGATCGAGTTCGGCAAACGCCAGATCTTCCAACTCCTCGCGGAGATTTTGCATGCCGATGCGACCCGCGAGCGGCGCGTAAATGTCCAGTGTTTCCCGGGCGATGCGCCGGCGCTTGTCGGCCTTGTCTATGTAACCAAGGGTCCGCATGTTGTGCAGCCGGTCTGCGAGCTTGACCAGAAGCACTCGGATATCGCTGGTGATCGCCAGCATCAATTTGCGGAAATTTTCAGCCTGTTTGGTCCGCTCCGAGAACAGTTCGAGCTGGGAGAGCTTGGTGACTCCATCCACCAGGCCGGCGATTTCCTCGCCGAAATTCTTCTTGACGTCATCGTAGGTGACCAACGTGTCTTCGATGGTATCGTGGAGGAGGGCAGTGACGATGGTGGCGACATCGAGCTTGAGCTCGGTCAGGATCGCGGCCACTTCCAGGGGATGAGCGAAATAGGGATCGCCGGAGGCACGGAACTGCTTGCCATGCGCGGTCATGGCGTAGACATAGGCCTTGTTGAGGAGCCCCTCGTCCGCCTGGGGGTCATAGGCCGTGACCCGTTCCACCAGGTCGGCCTGGCGCATCAGCCTCCTTCGGCCGCGGGGCAGCCCGAAGGCCGCCGCGACAGCGGCCGCGATCCCGCCTGGCTTGGCGGGCGTGGTTTGGACGGACGGCGCACTCATGCCGCTAGTATATAGGAATTCCAGGAACCGCGCGGGGCTTTTGCTCTGCGGCCAGGTCGCGTGTGCCTACGGCCCGACGCGGCAACGAGCAACAGACCTGGACCGCTTGACCGACTTCGCCTTTTCGTCTCTGTCGCCGGCCGACCGAATCCGCTCGTGCCGGCTCACCCCCGCCGCTCTTCACTCCTCGTAATCGGCCTCGGCCTCAGGCTGCGGCTCGGCTCGGCGCTGCGCTTCGGTGGTCAGCGCGCGCAACAGTTCCTCTTCCGTCACCTGGCGATGCGCCGGGTCCTCGCGGTTATCGCTTTCCGGGCGGGCCTCCTCCGGTTCATCCACTTCGGCGTGCTTCTGCAGCGAGCGGATATAGTCCTCCTTGACTTCGTCGGGCTTGAGCGACTTGGCGGCAATCTCACGCAGCGCCACGACGGGATTCTTGTCGCGGTCGCGCTCCAGCATGGGCTCGGCCCCACCGGAAAGCTGGCGCGCACGGAAAGCGGCTGCCAACACCAGGTCGAAGCGATTTGGGATCTTGTCGACGCAATCTTCGACGGTGACACGCGCCATGGCTATCCCTCGGTCCGGATGAGCCGTGCCACATACAGAAAAAGGATGAGGGCGGCAAGAAAATATCTGAAGCAATTCCAGGAAAGGCGCTAAACGCCCTTCAACCCTGATATTGCGACCAAACAGCAGCTTATGGCAAAGCCTTAAGCAGGGACTCTACGGTCAATCCTGACATGGGATGGCGCCAGCCCGGTGCCACCTCCGCCAGCGGTTCCAGGACAAAGCGGCGCTCGGCCATCCGCGGATGAGGAAGTTCCACCGGCCCCTGTTCGATCCAGCCCCGGTAATCTAGAAGGTCAAGATCGAGGGAGCGTGGCCGGTTGGGAGCGGAACGCTTGCGTCCGAAAGCAGTTTCCACCTCGTGCAAAAGTCCCAGTAGAGCAAAGGGTTGGAGTTGAGTTTGAATCTCCGCGACCGCATTGACGAAGGGAGGATCGGAAGAGTCGGGCCAGGCTTGCGTGGCGTGGAGGCGGGACACGGCTGACACCTTGACTCCCCGGGCCTGAAGCAAAGCCAGTGCCGCCTTCAGCGTCGCTTCCGGGGAACCAGCCGGCGATGGAATATTGGCGCCTAGCGCAATGAGTATTTTGGGCGTTTCGCCCGGAAATTTCGAGGACTTGGGTTTCGAGGACTTGGGTGTTTCCAGCTTTTTGGAGGACATTATGCTTTTCTATCCATCCGAAAAACTCGCTCTCTTCATTGACGGCGCCAACCTCTATGGCGCGGCCAAGGGCCTTCAATTCGATATCGACTATAAGCGTCTCTTGGAACTGTTTGCCCGCAAAGGCACGCTGGTGCGCGCCTTTTACTACACGGCGGTGGCCGAGGACCAGGAGTTCTCGCCGCTCAGGCCGCTGGTGGACTGGCTCGACTATAATGGCTTCTCCGTCGTCACCAAGCCCCTCAAGGAATTCACCGACGCCCAGGGCAGAAGGCGGGTCAAGGGCAACATGGACATCGAACTGGCCATCGACGTGATGGAAATGGCCGATCAGGTCGACCATATCGTGATCTTCTCCGGCGACGGCGATTTCCGCAGGCTCGTCGAAGCAGCCCAGCGCAAGGGCCGGCGCGTCAGCGTCGTCTCCACCATCCGCACCCAGCCGCCGATGGTGTCCGACGATTTGCGCCGCCAGGCGGACAATTTCATCGAGCTCGAGGAGCTCAAGCCGATGATCATGCGCGAAGGCGGGCCACGGAGCGGACAGATCGCGTCGCCGGCTTATGCGCAGAGCGCGTAGTTAGATCCCCCGCCCCTTGCGGGCGGGGTTAGGGGGGTGGGG
>JBOHKF010000190.1:0-2592 GCA_050729015.1 Rhizomicrobium sp.
ATCGTGCGCACCATGGGCTCTCGCATCACCCATCTCAATCCGGTCCAGGGCGTGTGCGCAGAGACTGCCGGCTCGATCACCTTGTTTCTTGCAACCTTCCTGGGAATCCCGGTTTCCACCACCCATACCATCGCCGGAGCCGTGGTTGGGGTTGGCGCCGCCCGGCGCGTTTCCGCGGTGCGCTGGAACGTGGCCAAGGACATCGTGGTGGCGTGGCTTCTGACCATGCCGGCCACGGCATTGCTTGCCGCGGGCATGTATCTTCTGGTTCAAGCGGCGGGTTTGCGTTAGTGGGAGCATGATCCGCCGCCCGGCACAGTCTGTTCGAGGTCGATGCACTGAGCGTATTCGGGCGGGACGATTGCTAGCCGGTCTCGCTTGCGAGCCACGCGAGATACGGCCCAAAGCCGGCCCGGAAGGCCGCCGCCACGATTTCCGGCGTTTCATAAGGGTGAAGCGCCTTGATGCGGGCGATGGCGCGCTCGAAGACCTCGACCCGAGTCTTGGCAAGCAGCATCACTTCCGGTTTGGCCATCGGTTTTTCCTTCCAGACATAGCGGCTTTCCACCTCCAGGAGTTGAACGCAGGCGGCAAGCCTTTCCGAAAGCAGAATATCGGCCAACCGCCGCGCCGCTTCGCGGGTGGGGAGGGTCGTGGTGATGGCGCCGAAATCGGAGGCCTGAATCATTCTGCTGCCCTTCCGCGGGAGCCCGCTCCCGCACAATTCGTTATGGTGGGGGCCGGGTCAAGAAGAAGGAAAGCGGCCGATGGCCAAGAAACTCGAAGGCTCCTGCCGTTGCGGCGCAGTTCGCTTCGCCGTGATAAGCCACAGCCCCTATCCCTATCAACTCTGCTATTGCGCCGTCTGCCGCAAGACTCAGGGCGGCGGCGGCTTCGCCATCAACCTGATGGGCGACTTTGAAAGTCTCGACGTGAAAGGCCGCCGGTCTCTGGCGGTCTATCGCGCCAAGATCGGCGAAGGTAACGGCCGGTGCCACACCAGCAAGGGCCAGCGTCATTTCTGCCGCCGCTGCGGTTCGGCGTTGTGGCTCTACGATCCGGATTGGCCGGCTCTGGTGCATCCCTCCGCCTCCGCCATCGATACCGCCTTGCCCGCCCCTCCTTCCAAGGTGCACTTGATGCTCAAATTCAAAGCTCCATGGGTGAAGCCAGACTTTGGTCCGGGAGACGAAAGATATCGGGAATATCCGAGGCTATCGATCGAGGATTGGCACCGAAAGCACCGACTCTGGATCGATTAGCGCGATCAGGGCGTGACGAGGTGGAAGACGATAGCCAGCGCGGCGCCGCCCACCATCGCCGCCGTCCCCGGGAGGAGGATCGCAACGGCGGCGTCCAGGCCCTTCACATGATCGTTCCAAATTACCAGGTCGCCATTGAGCCACTCCTTCAGCGAGTCTCGGCTCGGCGCGATGTTGCGTCCAACGGGATGATGGAGAGCGATATACCGGATGTCTGTCGGTAGCAGGACGACGATCAGCGCGAAAACCGCGACGATCAGCACGATCACGCCGCTATAATTGTAACCGCCGCCATTGGCGCCCAGAAAGAAAGTCAGGGTGATCAGAACCCAACCGCCCACGAAGCCCCGCAGAATGCGGAAGATCGCAGGGTGAAGCTTGCCCGTTGCATCGTGATGGTGAAGCCGCGTTATTTTTTTGCATCGGTCCTTTCCGGGAAAGGTCCAAACTACGACATTTGGATTATTTGCCGGAGCGCAAGAGGCACAGCACCACGTGCGGTGATTTGGGCGAACCGTCAGGAAATCACGGCGAAGCGATTTTCTCGGAAGGCGGACTGCGACCAAACGATAACGCAAGATGCGGACCGCCTTTCCATGAAAAGGCGATCCGCCGGCAAGCGAGGTCCGTCAGGTCGGCTGCCGGGTGGTGCGCAGATAGGGCTTGAGCGTCTTGTAGCCGGGAAAGATTTTCTTGGCTTCCTCGTCGCCCACCGACCCGCTGATGATCACGTCCTCGCCCTGTTTCCAGTCGGATGGCGTTGACACCTTGTGCCGGGTGGTGAGCTGCAAGGAATCGATCACCCGAATAATCTCGTTAAAATTGCGGCCGGTGGCCATGGGGTAGGCGATCATCAGCTTGATGCGCTTGTCGGGACCGACGATGAAGACATTGCGCACCGTGGCGTTGTTGGCCGGGGTGCGGCCCTGTGCCGTGCCTTCGGTATTGGCCGGCAGCATGCCATAGAGCTTGGAGACTTTGAGGTCGGAATCTCCGATCAGGGGATAATTTGGAGCCATGCCTTGCGTTTCGGCGATGTCCTTCGCCCATCTGGCGTGGGCGTCCACCGGGTCCACCGACAGCCCGATCACCTTGACGCCGCGCTTGTCGAAGGCGTCTTTCAAGCGCGCGACCGCCCCCAGCTCGGTGGTGCAGACGGGCGTGAAATCCTTGGGATGGGAAAAGAGCACAACCCAGTGATCGCCGGCCCAGTCATAGAAATTGAGTTTGCCTTCGGTGGTCTCTGCCGTGAAATTGGGCGCGATGTCGTCGATCTGTAATGGCATGGGGGATCCTTTGCTTTGGGGCGATGAAGCTTGAAGTTTAGCGC
>JBOHKF010000191.1:0-8761 GCA_050729015.1 Rhizomicrobium sp.
GAGCTCAATGGCGAGCGGCCGCGGCTCGAGAATTTTCAGGTCCTGTGGCAGCAATTGCCCAGCGGCAAGGGTGGCCAACCGGGTGGGCAGATCGCGTTTTCGCCCGCTGGCAATTATCTTTTCCTCACCGTGGGGGACCGCCAGCGCATGACGCCGGCGCAAGACCCCAACCAGCCGGAAGGCAAAATCCTGCGCCTCACGCTCGATGGCAAACCGGCGCCGGGCAATCCAATGGCCGGACAGGTGGGCGCGGCCACCATTCCCCTGATCGATCCGCCGGCCGACACCGAAGCGGCCAAGACGGCGCCGGTGGTAAGCACCTATACCTTTCCCGGACCGAACCTGACGCCGGCCGAGACCTGGACCAGCGGGCACCGCACGCCCTACGGCTTGGCCTTTGCCCCCGATGGCCGGCTGTGGGAGGTCGAGCATGGCCCCAGGGGCGGCGACGAATTGAACCTGATCGAGCGGGGCAAGAATTATGGCTGGCCGCTCGTTTCCTATGGCGTCAATTATAATGGAGTGCCCATTCCCAGCCCCGAGACGCGCCCCGACCTGGCTCTGCCCGTGATCTATTGGACCCCCATCATCGCGCCGGGGAATTTGACCTTCTACAACGGCGCGATGTTTCGCAACTGGGATGGTTCGGCGCTGATGGGAGGCCTTGCGACCATGACACTCAATCGCATCACGTTCGACGGCAAAGGGGGAGCGAAACCCGCCGACCGCTGGGCCGTCGGCCATCGCATCCGGGATGTCGAGGTGGGGTTGGATGGGGCGGTGTGGATGCTGGAAGACAACAATCCAGGCGGGCTGTTTCGCGTGACGCCGAAACCAACGGCTGCTCGCAGTCCCTGATCTTCAGGGCAACACGGCCGCCAGCGCCGTATACAGCGGATTGGCAGTGTCGAAGACATAGTCGGCGTCCTGGGTGGTGGCGGGCGCGTCCAAGCCCTCGGCCCGCAACGCCGCGACGGCTTCCATCAACTGCCCGCGCGGAACCAGAAGCGCATATTCGCCGCCGGCGTCGGTGGGCCGCGACAGCACCGTGGCATTCGCCAGCCGCGACAGCGCCCCCAGCAATTTCTCCGCCTTGCCGTCCAGGCGGACCCGCAGGATTTGCGAAGTCCGAGCGCGGGCCCGGGCGTTGAGCCGCGCCAGGAGATTCTCGCAAGTCATCCGCGCGCCCGCGTCCCAATATGCGGTCAGCGAGGCGGCAAGCTGGGCCTGGCTTACCAGGATGGTACCGTCTTCCAATGTCTTGAGGCCATTGGCGGCAAGCGTCGCTCCCGTGCTGGTGATGTCGACGATGGCTTCAGCGGTGCCCGCCGCTGGCGCGCCTTCGGTCGCGCCCGCGCTTTCCACGATGCGGTAATCGCTTATCCCCATGCGGGCAAAGAAGGCACGCGTGAGCTGGGTGTATTTGGTGGCGATGCGCAAGCGCCGCCGGTGGCGATGCGCAAACATGGCGCAGACATCGTCGAGATCGGCCATGGTGGACACGTCTATCCAATATTGCGGGACGGCCACCGCGACACTGGCAAACCCGAAGCCCAAGGGCCGCACCAGATGGATGCGGCGCGCAAGCTCGGGCGCAGCCTCGCGCAACAGATCCTCGCCGGTTATTCCAAGATGGAGGTCGCCAGCGAGAAGCGAGGCCGCGATCTCGCCGGCCGAAAGCAGCAGCACTTCGACATCCGCAAAGCCCTGAAGCGTGGCACGATAGCCGCGTCCGCCCGCCGCCTGCTTCAACACCGCGCCGGCATCGGCAAAATAGGCATGGCAATCGTCCTTGAGACGGCCCTTGGAAGGAACGGCAAGCGTCAATTGCGCCATCACGCCTGCCCTTGCTGGCGGCGCGCCGCCAACACCCGCTCGGTGCGGATCGAGCAGCCCACCGCGCGCACCGGCCATTCCGCGCCCAGCATTTCCAGCAGCGTGTCATAGCGGCCGCCGCCCGCGACCTGCACGGGGCCTTCTCGGTCGCGCGCCCAAAGCTCGAACACGAAGCCGGTATAATATTCCATATTGCGGCCGAAACGGGCGGCGAAGCGGATATTGCGGGGGGCCACGCCAAGCTTCATGAGGGCCGCGAGACGCGTTTGCATCGCCGCCAGCGGTGCATCGAGATGAATGTCTGCATCCTTGGTGAGCGCCCGTATCTCCGACAACGCGTCCGGGGCCGTGCCAGAGACCGCAAGCAGCCGGGAGATCACGTCGGCCACCTTTGGATCGAGCCGCAAGGCTGCGGCATCCGCCGCCTGCTCCATCAGCCGTTCCACAATTTCCTCCCGGGTGCGCGCGCCTTGCGGCGCGTCGGCCACCAGATCCATCAGCCCTTCGATCGCAGCCCGGGATTCGCCCTCGGAAAGACCCCCGAGAGAACCCAAAAGGCGCTGGGCATCGCTGGCCGCACCATGGGTCATGCGGTTGAGCAGGGCCTCGAAATAACCGGCGCGCCAGAAATGCCGTTTCAGCCGCGCGCCCCATTGTTTGGGGACGTCAAGCGCATCCACCAGCGCGCCAAAGAGCGCAAGATCGCCGATCTTGACCGAGAAATCCTCCAGGCCCGCCGCCCGCAATCCTTCGATCGCCAGGCTCATGATCTCGGTCTCGCCGTGGGCGCGGTCCTCCAGTCCTAAAAGCTCGACCCCAGCCTGGAAAAATTGCGTGGGCCGGTTCGGCTCGGCGGGCTGATGGCGGAACACCAGGCCGTTGTAGCAGATGCGAGCGGGGAAATTTCTTTTGGCTTTCACCGCTTGGTAGCAGATGGGAATGGTGAGGTCGGGCCTGAGGCAGAGATCGCGTCCGGAAGGATCGGTCAGAGTAAAAGTGCGGCGGCGGATTTCCTCGCCGGAACGGTCAAGGAAAATGTCCGCAGGCTGGAGCACCGAAGGCTCCTCCAGGACATAACCGCGGGTCACGAAAGCGCGGAGGATGGCTTGCGCCTGGGCTTCGAGAGTCTCAAACCCCGCCTTGTCGTAGTAGGGAAAGGCAGCCATCAGCCTCTCTCCAGCATTTTCCTGACTTCGGCCAGGAGATCCTCGCGCTTCACCGTGACCTGGGCCTGGCGCGTTCCCACCCAGGCCGTCCGGGTCTCAGCCGATCTGGCAAGCTCCGATCCCAGGGTCAGGTTCTTGAGCGTCACCGAGCCCTTGGCACGCTCCTCGCTTCCCTCGATCACGGCGACCAACGCACCGCGCCGGTCGGCATATTTCATCTGATCGCCGAATTTCCCGTTGCCGACGTAAGTTTCGGCGCGCAGACCCTGGCTTCTGAGTTCGGCCGCCATCTTGAAGCTCGAAGCGATTTCGGCCTTGTCCATTACCGTCACCACCACCAGCGGCGCCGGGTTGGACCTCGACAGCCCCCGCGAAGAAAGAACCGAGATCAGCCGCGACACTCCGATCGAGACGCCGGTGGCAGGCACGGTCTGACCGGTGAAGCGCGCCACCAGATCGTCATAGCGCCCCCCGCCCGCGACCGAACCGAACACCACATCGCTGCCTTCCGCATTCGGCACGGGGAAAGTGAGCTGGGCCTCGAACACCGCGCCGGTGTAATAGTCGAGACCGCGAACAACGCCGGTGTCGATCTGGACACGATCGTCCGCGTATCCACTCTGCTCGACGAGCCTTTTGATCGCCCACAGATCTTGGATCGCAGGTGTACCGTGATAACGGTCTGTTTTGGCGGTCAACAACTCCATCACCAGATCGGCTTGCTCTTTGGCGAGGCTCGCGCCCTTGGTGAAATCTCCGGATTCGTCCTTGCGGCCTTCGCCAAGAAGGGCGCGAACACCGCCTTCGCCCAGGCGATCGAATTTGTCCATCGCGCGCAAAACGATTCCCTGCTGCGATGGTTGAACCCGTGCCGCCTTGAGGACGGTATCCAGCAATTTCCGGCTGTTGAGCTTGATGCGGTAGTCGCCCCGATCGAGCCCCACCGCCTCCAGCGCATCCGCCAACATCATCAGAAGCTCCGCGTCCGCGGCGGGCGAGGCGCTGCCCACCGTGTCGGCGTCGAATTGCAGGAATTCCCGGTAGCGGCCCGGACCGGGCTTTTCGTTGCGCCATACCGATCCCACCTGATAGCGCCGGAAGGGCTTGGGCAGGTCCTGGAAATGGGCCGCCACGTGGCGCGCGAGCGGCGCGGTCAAGTCATAGCGCAGCGACAGCCATTGCCCGTCATCATCCTTGAGCGAGAACACGCCTTCGTTGGGCCGATCTACATCGGGCAGGAATTTTCCCAGCGCGTCGGTGAATTCGAAGGCTGGCGTTTCCAGGGCCGAGAAGCCATAACTTTCAAAGATAAGGCGGATGGCTTCAAGGGCGCTGCGCTCGGGCACGATCTCTGCCGCGCCGCGATCGCGCAAACCGCGCGGCAGCCGGGCTTTTGGGCGGGAAGGACGGGAATCGCTCATACTTCCAATTATGTCCGAATATCCGTGATGGCGGCGGGTTGTAATGAGGTCATGACGATGCGGCAAGCGACCTTGCGGCTTCGCCGGACCGGCCTCAACCGGCGTTCGGCCGGGCGCGCTTGCTTTTGCCCGGACCGGCCCATAGTTTCCCAATCCTTCATATCATTGGGCCGTGCAGTCGTAGCTCAGCTGGTTAGAGCGCCGGATTGTGGATCCGGAGGTCGGTGGTTCGATCCCACCCGACTGTACCAATACAATCAATAGCTTGAATGAAAACCGGGGCTGTGGATCGAGGCCGCAGCTCGATCCGGTAAGCGCTCGGTAAGCAGAAAGCGCCGTTTCGTGTCCGCGAGCGCGGCGGGCAGGAAATCCTCCAGCGGCAGCCCAAAGGCGCAGGGGTCTCAACTTGGAGCCGCACGACTCTCGACTTGGGCACGTCATCCGTGTCCCGATGATCCGTGAGGCTCGATGATCACGCGCTCGATGCGGGTGATCAGCGGACGTTCGGCATCGCCCGCGAGTTCGCGCGGGAGCAGCTTGCCCAGCAGCCCCATAAAGGCGGTGGGATTTTCATCGGCCTGGCGCGCGAGATAGGCTTGGCCGCCAGCGTCAGCGAGCGCAGCCAGGACCAAATCCTTGAGCGCCCGGGTGAGCTTGTTGGGGACGCCTTTCCGCGAGCCACCGCCTGTTTTTTTGCCTTTCGCCATCACACATCATCTCACTTTGAGAGGTGCTGCGACAAGAGTTGCTGGGATTGCCGGACCTGTCGCCATCCGCCACGGCATCCTCATGCTTGGCGAGCGTGCCATCGCGGTCTAAGGCTTGGAGGGGCAATGTGTACCTTGACGTGCATCCGAGCGTTTCACAGGTGCGAGTGGCCGAGTTGGTTTTCGATCTGATTTTCTATCTCGGGGCGTCATTCGTCACCATCTCCTAATACATGGTAATTACGTGGCCGGTGGGGCGGCCTATGACGTTGCTGACAGGCCGGTGGGGCGGCCTGTATTGCTTGTTCAGACGAAGTTGGCTGAGGGGACCGGCCGGTGGGGCGGCCTGTAGCATATCCCATAGGCCGGTGGGGCGGCCTAGGTTTCGAATTTTCCGGGCGCCACTTTAGGAAATCGTTCGTGGCCAGTTGATCTTCGGTGCGCACCCATGTCAGCCGATAGGTCTTGGCAAGACGCTTTTGGTCGAAGGTGCTTCGCTGGGTGCACACAATCAGGCCCCGGCGCTCCAACTCGCGAAGACCGTCCCCGATCGTGCTTTTCGCCATCGGCTTTTCCCTTGGGCCGCCGATCGGCATTTCGACCCATTTACGTGTTTCAGGATCGAACCAGCGACAGCCGGACCGGTTGGCGAAAACGATCCGTCCGTTCCCTTTTGCCCCAAAGCAGCGCATGGCGAGATAAACAAGCACCATGAATGCCGACGGTCGCAGGGTGCGCACCGCTTCGCTTGCGAGAACGTAGTTGGGAAAATTGGTGAAGCGATCAACATCGCGTGTGCGTCTCGCTTTGTTGAGACGATGGCGACCGCTCATGGCGATCGATCCAGCAACCCGACGAGCCCTTCGAGCATTCGCCGCTCCGACTCTCCGGCGATTTCCTCGATGACGCCCCCGAGAGCGGCGCTCATGTCCGCACCGCCAGTCCTGCAATGGACGGCAAGGCTTTCAAGCTCAGACTGCCTATGGGACAGCATCGAGCCGTTGCCGCCCTTGTGGGTGGTGGTCACGATGGATATGTTCATGGTGACAAGCGCCTTTCATTTAGCCGGTGAAAGAATTGAGCCCAGGATCGTGGTGAGACACGGCCTGGGCTTTTGCTTTGGGGGTCATGCGGCGACATCGCTAGTGGAGCGTCGCGCGCTGGCGTCAACGAACGCCTGCACGTCCGCGAGCCGGTAGCGAACGCAGCGCCCAATCTTGATGAAGGGAATGCGGGCGGTGGAAATCCGGTCCTTGGCCGCCCAGCCTTTGCAGACGCCGAGCATCCGCTCGACTTCCTCAGGCCGCAGTAGATGCAAAGACTCTTCGTTCATGCCTTCTTCTCCTATGCAACTGAGGGATGGCCTCAGTAAGGAGAAAGAAGCACGGTCTATTTAGGAAAAAACCCCGCCACGATTTCACGGGGGTGCGGGGATTAGGTGCGAGGATTCTTTTGTAGGCTTTGTCTGGTCGGCGCCGGCAATCTCCGCACTGCTCCTCGGGAGGGTGCGGGGATTAGGGCGCCTGGATTTTGAACGGATTAGCCATTTTGGACGAATCACCAGATGCACGGCCTGGCTTTCGCCATTTTGGAAAGCCCTTTGTCGCGTTCGCCCAAGCTCTGTTGAAAGCCCTTTCCAACAGATGCGGAAATTGCCTTTGGGCCTCCGTCAAAAGCTGATCCTTCGTTTTGGGTCGAGCTTCAGGGGACGCATTTGCTGCGGCCCGAAGCCATTTCTCGCACAAGGTTTCAACTGTAGTGGTGACCTCTGGCCACACCTTCAAAACCTGCTCCTTTGGCAGCAGTGCGCGCCAGTACCTCGGGGTGGGGTTGTGCTCAAACGCTATGTAATCGCGGTGAAGGTCCATATAAAATCCAAGGCGCGGCCACTCATCGGCCGGAATGCGAACTACCACATCGCCACCGGCCACCGCGGTTGCGGTTATGGCGTCGCTGGCAAGCTTGTCCCTCAATCCCAATACTGCGGCTCGAAGGGCACGCTTGCGCCTTTGGGGATCGGCGCCAATCCGCTGGTCACCTGCAAGCTCCATCTCCGCAAGCACCATCGTCATTGGGCACGGTTGAATTAGTGCCCAACCTGCTCCCTGCCTGGACCACTCAAAAACCTCAGCGCGGAATTTGTCATCAAACCACATGACCGTTTCGGCGTCTCGCGTAATGATCCAGGCGAGCGTCATCGCAAGCGTCCAGGCTGGAGCCTCGAATGGGTCGTACTTATGGGAGGGCGGCTCATGAGCGAGCGGGCCTTGCATGCATGCGCGCCACTCTGCTTCTGCCTGTTGAGGCGTGATTTCGCCCGCTCTCGCGCGTTCTAGGATGCAGGCGCGTATTTCATCGGGAGACCGACGAGTGCCTACCCTTGTTATGGGTTTGAACCTAACGATGGTCCCGTTCTTTTTGTCGTCAGTCATGATGCCTCCGCACGACACCCGCAGAGAAAGACGCGCGGCGGCCCGTGCGGAACGGGTGTTCGGGGATCAGCCTAGCCGCGCCCGACTCGCGGATTCTATCCGTTTGGGTTGTAAATGTCCGCCAGCTCAACAGCGATTCCTCAGGCAGCCATTGTCTGCCTTGCGGCCGAAAGGAAGGCGGCCAGGGCCCGGCGCGCGGATCGGCCCAGCCGCGGCGAGTCGGGCCGGTCCGATGTTCTCGATCATGACTACAGATGCGGGCGATCTATTACTGGTGCGGAGCCTTTGGGAGGTACGGCGCACACATTGCGTGGAAGGCCATTTCAGCCGTCGCCGCCGGGTCGTAGGTGTTAGTTTCAGGATGTTGGTCCATGTACGCCTCGACTACACCCACGAGGCCTATGAGCGTCTGATTATTCATGCACTGAGCATAGCCTTTCGGAAATTGAGAACCATACAGCGTGGGCTCGACCACCGTCGTCATCAAGCTTTGCGCGACCCCCGCCACGAAGCCTTCCTTGAACTCGTCGCTAGTGGTCGCCAGCCAGCCACTTGAAGTGTTCAAGTCACTCTGAGCTGCTGCAGGACTGCTCATTATTGAAAGGGCAAGAGCGACAACAGGGCGTAGGGCCATGAACCGGCATGAGGTTTCATGGCGTCCTCGAAAATCACCCCTTCGACTTGGTGACATCGAAATCGAACAAATAAACATCGTCGTTCCAATGGATCGAGATTTCCAGCGGCTGCGGATAGCTCCTTGCCTTGGGCAGATCGACAACAATCTCTCCGCCGATCGACTGGCCTGGATCAACCGTGTTCAGTTGCAAGATCGAACCGTTAAGGTGAGCTATGGTCTGGTCCAGCGAATTCTTAATAGAGCTAAGGCCATAGGCAGTTGCCACGCTGGCAGCGGCGGTACCGGCGGCAGCAACGGCAGGATCGTAAGTGGTCTCTTGGTAGGTGACCAGACCGCCGCGAGGGGTCACAATCGTCCCATTGGTCTGTTGATAGGCTGCTTGGTTCGCGCCGTACGCGGCTGCTGCGCCTGCAAGTGCCGTAGCTAATGCGGCCCAAGCAGCTCGGACCTTTGCCTCATGCGCCAGATCATCGCGCGAATATGTGCGGAGGTCCTTTCCACCTGAGCTTACTGAAACATTGTCGAGGCCAAAGTTTGCCGGTTTATTGGACTTGTTAAACGC
>JBOHKF010000192.1:0-3848 GCA_050729015.1 Rhizomicrobium sp.
GGCAAGGAATTGGTGGCGCGGGCGCTTCACGATTACGGCCGGCGGCGCCACGGCCGTTTCATCGCCGTCACGATGGCGGCGATCCCCAAGGAGTTGGTGGAGAGCGAATTGTTCGGCCAAGAGCGAAGCGCGTTCGCGGCGGGGCGGAGCATCGGCCGCTTCGCAGAGGCCGAAGGCGGTACCCTGTTCCTGGATGAGATCGGCGACATGCCGCTCGAAGCCCAGACCGGGCTTTTGCGGGTTTTGCAGCAGGGCGAATATACCAGCGTGGGCGGACGCTTGCCGATCCGCACCGATGTGCGCATCATTGCCGCCACCAACCGCGATTTGCGCCAGATGATCGCTCAGGGGCTGTTTCGCGAGGATCTCTATTATCGCTTGAATGTGGTGCCGCTCCGGCTTCCGCCCCTGCGCGAGCGGGTGGAGGACATTGCCGATCTTGTCCGCCACTTCCTCAGAAAGGCGCTAGAGGAAGGATTGCCCGCCAAGAGCCTGGATGCCGAAGGCCTCGAAGTTCTCCGCCGCCATCGCTGGCCGGGCAATGTCCGCGAATTGGAGAATCTGGTGCGAAGGCTCGCCGTGCTTCACGCGGGAGAGACCATCGCCGCCTCTGTGATTGCGGCCGAACTCGAGGAACCGCCTGCGCCAGGCAGGACGGAGGCGCCCTTGGATGCGCAGTCCTTGGGGCTGGCAGTCGAGCAATTCCTGAACCGGCACTTCCAGGAGCACGGGGAGCACCTGCCGCCTGCCGGCATCTATGACCGCGTCCTCAAGGAAGTCGAACGCCCATTGATCTCCATCTGTCTTGCGGCCACCCGCGGCAACCAGATTCGCGCCGCCCAGTTGCTGGGCCTTAACCGTAACACCTTGCGCAAAAAGATTCGCGCGCTTGGCCTGGACGTTATCAAGGGGCTCCGGGCTGAATAGCTGGGGGCGGACCGGGCCACCCGCCTTCCCGGCAGCGGGACTTATCTACTAAGTCTTTGATATCATTGTGGTACCGTCACACCCGCAACATTCTTGCAACAGGCTGTGCTGTGGCTACAATGCCGCACTTCCATTCGACCGCACTTCCATTCGACCGCACAGGCATGAACGGGACGGGATGCCGATCATTCGAGACGGGACTTTGCTGAGCCGGGCCGCGTTTGGGCCGGTGTCGCGTCCATCGCAATGGGCGTTCGGTATGGGTCTTTTGGCGGTGGCTTCCGGCGCCGTCACCTATGCCATCCTCTCGGGACTCACCCCCTGGTCTCCCAGCCGCGGCGGGCTGATCGCGCTCCTGCTGGTCAATCTCAGTTTGGGTCTGTCGCTCAGCGCCTTGATAGCCTGGCGGCTGGTCAGGCTATGGTCGGAACGCAAGTCGGGGCGCGTGGGCGCGCGCCTGCATGTGCGGCTGGTGACCTGGTTTGCCACCATTGCCGTTGTTCCCGCGATCCTTATCGCCATTTTCGCCGCCGTCACGCTCAACCTGGGCTTGCAGGCATGGTTCTCCGATCGCGTGAAGGAAGCCCTGGGCAGCGCCGTCAATGTCGCGCAGCACTACATGAACGACCATGAGCGCGCCATCATCGGCGACGCCTATGAGATCGCCAATTCGATCCAGCGCGATCCCAGCTTGTTCGACGCCCAAAAGCATGTGCGGCCGACGGATTTCTTTTCCAAGCTCAATCTTCTCACCAAGGACCGTGGCCTCCAGGCGTCCTACATCATCGACGGCCATGGCAAGATCCTCGCCTCCACCAAGCAGCAATTCGTAAAGGACCCCAAGCCGCCGTCCGAAGGCGATCTCGCGCAGGCCCGTGCCGGCTCCATCGTGGTGGACGCACCCCCCGGCAATGGCACGGTGACGGCCCTGATCCAGATGCAGACCTTGAAGGATGCCTATCTTCTTGTCGTCAGGCAGGTGGATCCGCAAGTGTTCGGCTACTACCGGCGCACCGTCTATGCGGTGTCGGAATACAACCGGCTGAACCAGAATCGCTCGCAACTGCAACTGGTGTTCGCCGCGCTCTATGCGGTGGTTTCGCTGGTTACCCTTCTGGGCGCCATCTGGTCGGGAATCTGGGCCGCCAACCGGCTGGTCAAACCGATCTCCAATTTGGTCAGCGCGGCGGAGCGGGTTTCCGAAGGCGATCTCACGGCGCAGGTGAAGGTTTCCAAAAGCGACGACGAACTTGCCAATCTGGGTCATGCCTTCAACCGGATGACGCACCAGCTTCTGGCCCAGCGCACCGACCTCGTGACCGCCAACCGCTTGAACGAGGAGCGGCGGCGTTTCACGGAGACGGTGCTGTCGGGGGTGAGCGCCGGGGTGATCGGCCTCGACCGGGACGGCAAGATCACCATCATCAACCGTGCCGCAGCCCGGCTCCTGAATGCAACGCCGGAGGAGTTGGAGGGCAGCCATTATGCGGAAGCGGTGCCGGAGCTTGCCGGCCTGATCCGCCGCGCTTCCTCGGAATCGGAGACGCGAGGCGAAGTCATCGTCAAGCGCACCGGTGCTCCGCGCGCCCTGTCGGTACAGGTTTCCAGCGAGCGCGGCGAAGCCGATGGCGGGTTCGTCGTCACCTTCGACGATATCACCGACCTCATGAGTGCCCAGCGCACCGCCGCCTGGGCGGACGTGGCCCGGCGTATCGCCCATGAAATCAAAAATCCGCTGACCCCCATTCAGCTCTCCGCCGAGCGGCTTAAGCGCAAATATTCCGGCGAGGTCTCCACCGATCCCGACATTTTCCGCCAATGCATAGACACCATCATCCGCCAGGTGGGCGACATCGGGCGGATGGCGGACGAGTTCTCTTCCTTTGCCCGGATGCCGGCGCCGGTGATGCGGCGGGAGAATGCGGCCGAGCTTCTCGAACAAGCGGTGTTCCTTCAACGCGTGGCCCACCCCGAAATCGCCTTCGCCGTCCACACCCCAAAGGAGCCGGTTCACTTCGAGGGCGACGGCCGACTCATTTCACAGGCGCTTACCAATGTCCTCAAGAATGCCGGCGAAGGGATTGCCGCTCGCCAAGCCCAGGGCGATGCCGCGCCGGGGCGGATCGAAGTTGCGCTCAAGCCCAATGGCGGGACTTTCGCCTTCACCGTGAATGACAACGGCATCGGCCTTCCGCCCGAACATCACCATCGCCTCACCGAGCCCTATGTCACCACCCGCGCCAAGGGCACGGGCTTGGGACTGGCTATCGTGCGCAAGATCATGGAGGACCATGGCGGCGAAATCGCGCTTTGCGACGTCGATGGCGGGGAGGGCGCCGAAGTGACCTTAACCTTCCCTTTGTTCCAGAAGAATATCCGTCAGAAAGGCAATGAGAATGAGCAAAAGCGGACCCTCGATCGCGTCTGAAATCCTCGTCGTGGACGATGAGGAGGACATCCGGGACCTCATCTGCGGCATCCTCACCGACGAAGGCTATGAAGCGCGCATGGCTGGCGATAGCGACGGCGCGCTTTCGGCCATTCGCGCCCGGCGTCCGCAACTTGTCATTCTCGACATCTGGCTTCAGGGTTCCAGGCTCGACGGCATTCATATTCTGGACCACGTCAAGCGCGAACACCCCGAATTGCCGGTGGTGATGATTTCCGGCCACGGCACGGTCGAGACCGCCGTGGCCTCGATCAAGAAGGGTGCCTACGATTTCATCGAAAAGCCGTTCAAGGCCGACCGGCTCCTCAATGTGGTGGAGCGGGCGCTGGAGGCCGCGCGGCTCAGGCGCGAAGTCCAGGAACTGAAACTCAAGGCCGGGGACGACGGCGAAATGATTGGCCAATCCTCCGGGATAGCCCAGTTGCGTTCCCTGATCGAAAAGATTGCGCCGACCAACAGCCGGGTGTTGATC
>JBOHKF010000193.1:0-1587 GCA_050729015.1 Rhizomicrobium sp.
GGACCACCATGTCGTAAGCCATGTTCCCGGCGTCGCGCCACGCCACCAGACGAACAGCAACTTCAACCGGGACATGTCTTCGCCGAAAACGGGATTCTCCTCAATATAGAGGCCACAAACCGGCCGCGCCATGGCGCCGGTTCGAGGCAATCGCACATGAGCGTTGAGAGCTCAGAATAAGGCTTGGGGCTCTGCCTTGCGTGGAAGTCTCCTTATAGTCCGGCTGCAAAAAAAAATTTCTCTTGATCCGGGGGGTGGGTCTGCTGGCCTTTTTCCCCGAAATTCGCCGTCCGGCGAGACAGCCCAAAGTTGTGAATCGTGCCCCGAGGGACAATTTGGCTCTTGCGCGGGCCTACGGTTCGTGCCCATACTTGGGGTCTGCCGCTCGCTGCGGCACTAAATCTGGAGAGAAACGCGAGTTTTTGCGGTGGTTGTCGGCTTTCGGGCCGGCTCCAGGCGATGGCTGTCGTGCGCCTGAAATGCCCGCAAAACGCCAGGGAGCAAGCCGGGGAAACCATGCGCATTCAACGTCACTTCACGGCCGCAGGCCAATCGCCCTTCGAGGGAATCGAGTTCCGTCTGGCCACGAGCGAAATCCGCAACCCCGACGGATCGGTGGTGTTCCGTCAGGCCGAGATCGAAGTGCCCACCGACTGGAGCCAGGTCGCCAGCGATGTGCTGGCCCAAAAATACTTCCGCAAGGCCGGCGTTCCCGTCCGTCTCAAGGCGGTACCGGAAGAAGGCGTCCCGGAGTTTCTCTGGCGCCAGACGGCCGATGGCGAAGAACGGGCGGGCGAAACCTCGGCGCGGCAGGTGTTCCACCGCATGGCCGGCACCTGGGCCTATTGGGGGTGGAAGGGCGGCTATTTCGACTCGGAAGCCGACGCCGCAGCCTTTCACGACGAGCTCAGTCACATGCTGGCGACGCAGAAGGCGGCGCCGAACAGCCCCCAATGGTTCAACACCGGTCTCCATTGGGCCTATGGGATCGATGGTCCAAGCCAGGGTCACTATTACGTGGACCCTGTCTCGCGCCGGCTGGTGAAATCAACCTCCGCCTACGAGCATCCGCAGCCCCATGCCTGTTTTATCCAGAGCGTGTCCGACGATCTCGTCAATGAAGGCGGCATCATGGATCTCTGGACCCGGGAAGCCCGCCTCTTCAAATATGGCTCTGGGACCGGCTCCAATTTCTCGTGCCTGCGCGGCGAAAACGAAAAACTCTCCGGCGGCGGAAAATCCTCCGGCCTGATCAGCTTTCTCAAGATCGGCGACCGCGCGGCTGGCGCAATCAAATCCGGCGGCACCACACGGCGTGCGGCCAAAATGGTGATCGTCGACGTCGATCACCCCGACGTCGAGCAATTCATCGACTGGAAGGTCGTCGAGGAGCAGAAGGTTGCGGCACTGGTCGCCGGATCAAGGCTGGCGGAAACGCATCTGAAGGCCGTGATGCGATCCTGCATCAACTGCGAGGGATCGGGCGATGATTGCTTCGACCCCAGGAAGAATCCCGCGCTTCGCCGCGAAATCAGGGCGGCGCGCAAGGCGATGATCCCCGGCAATTACATTGAAAAGGTCGTCGCG
>JBOHKF010000194.1:0-11631 GCA_050729015.1 Rhizomicrobium sp.
AAAAACTTAAAACGACGGCAATCTGCTCGAGGCCCGGTTCTCCGAGCATACAGATTTCGAGCCGGCGCGGAAACTATCAAAAATGGACACGGCGCCCCCTGAGCGGGGCGCCGTGTTCACAAGGTCCAAAAAGCGCGGCCTCCAAGGGCCTCTTACATCTTCCTTGGCGGCGGCGGCATATCGTCCATGGACGCCGTCTGCGGCATCATGATGTGCGCGCCCGGCGTTCCGGAGCGCATCATCCACGGCGACGACGCATTCATGCGTTTTGTGGGCAGGCCCACATCCTCGCCCTTCACATTAGGCATCAGGACTACCCACAATTCGTTGGCATCAGCCTCGGTCTTGCCACCGCGGTTATAGATTATGGAGCCAACCGGAGCGCGCGTGAGCTGGCCCGACTTGTAGGCTGCTTCGGTGTCCGCCTGGATGGCCTTGGCATCCTTGCCGTCGGCTTTTTCCCGCGCCGAAAAGTCGGACGCGGCCCTCAGCGTGTCACCGCGGCAACTCACGGCGAAGCGGGCGGCGGTCGACGAGTTCACACAGAAAATGTTGTTGTCGCCCTGGCGCAGAACCTCGGGCATGCCCTTGCTGTCATAGCTGATCACAGTGGCTCCGCCCCTGAGCGCGGCCGGCAAAGCCGATGTCGCCAGTTTGATCTGTGCGTCCTTTGACATGCTGCCTTGCGCCATTGCGGCGCCCGCAAACGATGCGCTCAGCATCGCCGCGGCAGCGATAAACGTTAAACTCTTCATACTCGTTCTCCTCCTAGACCATTCCCCAGATCACCTGGAAAGCCGGATCATACCGGTTTTCCCGGACATCCGAAAGGCAGGGATTGCCACCTTTTAGCCGCATTGCGGGCAGAGAAATCAGAGAAGGATGCCCTCCTTGTAAAGTTTGTAAGTGATGGAGTCCGCCAACGCTTCGAAGGAGGCATCCACGATATTGGCGGATACCCCCACCGTGGACCAGCGGTTGCCCCTTGCGTCCACGCTCTCAATCATCACCCGGGTCACCGCTTCGGTGCCGCTGGTGAGGATGCGCACTTTATAATCCGCGAGCTTGAGATCGCTGATGGCAGAAGAATAGCGGCCCAAATCTTTGCGCAGGGCCGCGTCCAGGGCGTTCACCGGGCCATTGCCGGTGGCGACGCTATGAATGCTTTCGCCGGCCACATCAAGCTTGACCACCCCTTCCGAGACGGTGACGTATTCCCCCCGCGCGTTGCGGCGGCGATCCACCAGGACCTTGAAATTTTCAACTTGAAAATAGTCCGGCACCTGGCCCAGCGCGCGGCGGGCGAGAAGCTCGAACGAGGCTTCGGCCCCGTCATAGGCATAACCCAGATACTCGCGTTGCTTTACGTCGTCCAGCAAACGGCGGACCCTTGGATCCTGGTCGTCGAGGACGATGCCAAGCTCTGCCAGACGGGCCAGCACGTTGGAGCGTCCGGCCTGATCGGAGACCAGAATCTTGCGGCTGTTGCCCACCGTCTCGGGAGCCACATGCTCGTAGGTGCGCGGATCCTTCATCACTGCCGAGGAATGAAGCCCGCCTTTATGGGCGAACGCCGAAGGCCCCACATAGGGCGCGTGCGGGTATGGGGCGCGATTGAGAATCTCGTCCAGGAGTCGCGAGATTTGAACCAGGTGGCGTAGATTTGCCTCAGCCACGCCGGTTTCGAATTCCCGCGCATAGCGTTGCTTGAGGATGAGATTGGGCAGGAGCGAGCAAAGATTGGCGTTGCCGCAGCGCTCTCCCAGCCCGTTCAGGGTGCCTTGAATCTGCCGCGCGCCGCCGCGGACGGCGGCGAGGCTCACGGCCACCGCCTGCCCGGTGTCGTTGTGGGCATGGATGCCCAAGGGAGCATCGGCGAGCTGGGCTTTCACCTCCGAGACGACCCGATAAACCTCTTCCGGGAAAGTCCCGCCATTGGTATCGCAGAGCACGATCCAACTGGCACCGGCGTCGCGGGCGGCGCGGACGCAATCCAGCGCGTAATCGCGATTGGCCTGGTAGCCGTCGAAGAAATGCTCGGCGTCGAACAGCGCCTCGCGCTTCTTGATCCGGAGCGCGGCGATCGACTGGGCGATATTGTCGATATTCCCCGCCCTGGAGATTTGCAGGGCGACGTCCACCTGATAGTCCCAGCACTTGCCCACCAGGCAGATCGCATCGGCGCCGGAGTCGATCACCTGCGCCAGCGCCGGATCGTTGGCGGCGCTGCGCCCCGAACGCTTGGTCATGCCGAAAGCGGTCAGGCGCGCGTGCTTGAGCGGCGGAGGTCGGGTGAAAAAAGCGGTATCCGTGGGATTGGCGCCGGGCCACCCGCCCTCGATATAATCGAGGCCGAGGCCATCGAGAGCAAGGGCGATCTGGCGCTTGTCCTCGACGGAGAAATCCACGCCTTGGGTCTGCGCTCCGTCGCGCAAGGTGGTGTCGAACAGAAAAATCCGCTCCTTCGCCGCCATCAGCGCTTGACCTCCCAGCTCGTGCCTTGCGGTCCGTCTTTCAGGAGAATGCCCTTCCCGGCGAGGTCGGCGCGGATGCGATCGCTCTCGGCGTAGTTCTTGGCAAGACGTGCCGTGTTGCGGGCAACGATGGCGCGGTCGATCTCGACCGCGTCCAATTTGGGCCTGGCTGCAATCTTCATCCCGACGTTGGAGAATCCCATCAATCCCAGGCCGCCGGCAAGTCCTGACGGGCCTGCCCGATGGAGAGAAGCGATTGCCGCGGGGGTGTTGAGATCGTCCCTCAACTGAGCCAGGAATTCCTTTTCGGGGGCCGGATCGGCGAGCGGCTCGGTCACCTCATACCAGCGATCCAGCGTCTTCCAGCTTTCCTTGAGGCCCGCCAACGTGAAATCCATAGGCTGGCGATAGTGGCTGCGCAACATGTTGAAACGCAGCACCTCACCCGGCCAATCGGCCAGAAGGTCGCGGATGGTGAAGAAATTGCCTTGGGATTTGGCCATTTTCTCGCCTTCCACCTCCAGAAAGCCATTGTGCATCCACAGCTTCGCGAGCGGACGACCATGATGAGCGGCCTCGCTTTGGGCGATCTCGTTTTCGTGATGAGGAAACATCAGATCTATGCCGCCGCCATGGATGTCGAACGTCTCGCCCAGATATTGCCCTGCCATGGCGGAGCATTCGATGTGCCAACCGGGACGCCCGCGGCCCCAGGGCGAGTCCCACCCGGGGAGCGAAGCCTCCGAGGGTTTCCACAATACGAAATCCATCGCATTCTTCTTGTATGGCGCCACTTCGACGCGCGCCCCCGCCAGCATCTCGTCCAGCGACCGGCGGGCCAGTTTGCCATAATCGGATTTTGAAGCGACGTCGAACAGCACATGACCATCGGCCACATAGGCATGGCCGGAGCCGATCAGATTTTCGATCATCGCCACCATTTCGCCTACATGGTCGGTGGCGCGGGGCCCGAGCGTGGGCGCGAGGCAACCTAAGCCCGTCACATCCTGGGCATAAATTTCGGCCGTCGCTTCGGTCAATTCGCGGATGGAAATGCCGCGCTCGCGGGCGCGGGCGTTGATCTTATCGTCGACGTCGGTGATGTTGCGCACATAGACGACATGCGCTTCGCCGTAATCGTGGCGCAAAAGACGGAAGAGAAGGTCGAAGATGATCGCCGGCCGCGCATTGCCGATATGGGCAAAGTCGTAAACGGTGGGCCCGCAAACATACATCCGCACCTTTTGCGGATCGAGGGGCGCAAAATCCTCCTTGGTCTTGGTGAGACTGTTGTAGAGGCGCAGTGACATCCAAGCCCTCAAAAAGCGTAGCGGTAGGACATTAAAAAAAGCTCCTCAAGCAGCGTAGCCTTGCCGGCAGCCTCAATTGCAAGTCGCGAATCGCCCATGGACCTCACGCGGTCTTCCCCTGCAAGCGGGCTTCGGCGCGTGCCCGGCCGATCAGCGGCAACAGCTTTTTTAGTTCGGGACCAGAGGCTTGGCCGGTGAGGGCCAACCTGAGAGGATGGAAAAGGGCGCGCCCCCTGGTACCGGTTTCGCGCGCCACTTCTTCCGTCCAGGCGGGCCAACTGCCTTCGTCCCACGGCTCGGGGGGAAGCAGCGCCAACGCCGCCGCAAGAAGCTTTGCGTCTTCGATCACCGGCCTCACCGGGCCGGTCACCAGGCGCGCGAAGATCGCGGCATCGCTGAGCCGCGTCACGTTGGGCTTTACCGCCTGCCAGACGGCTTCGCTCACGCCCAGCGAGGCGAGCCTGGAGCCCGCCAACGCATAAGGCATCGCGTGCAGCGTCCTGGCGTTCAAGGCCAGCAGCTCGCCCAGGTCGAAATGCGCCAGAGCGCGGCCCATTTTCCCGAAGGCGAAACCATCCGCCAATTCCGTGAGGCTCGAAGCCGGATGGGTCGCGTCGGACGTGCCCACGCGAGCCAGGTAGGAAGCGAGCGCCAAAGGCTCGATGCCATCGTCCCTGAGCGCGCGAAGCGAAAGCGAGCCTTCACGCTTGGAGAGCGTTTCACCCCCGGCGCCCGTGAACAGCGCGAAATGCGCGAAATGCGGAACCGGCACGCCCAGCGCCTCGAAAATCTCGATCTGAGGTGCGGTGTTGGTAACGTGATCCTCGCCTCTCACGATGTGGGTGATGTGAAAGCCGGCGTCGTCCACCACCGAGGACAGGGTGTAGAGAAACCGCCCGTCCTCGCGGATCAGCACCGGGTCCGACAAGCTCGCCGTGGCAATTTCAACCCGCCCGCGGATCAAATCGTCCCAGCAAACCTTCTCTCCCGACAGCCTGAACCGCCAGTAGGCCTTACGGCCCTGGGCCTCGAAGGCGCGGGTTTGGTCTTCGGTCTGGTTGAGCGCCGCGCGGTCATAGACAGGGGGCTTGCCGGAAGCCAGCTGGAGCTTGCGCCGCCGCTCCAGCTCTTGCGCGGTTTCGTAGCAAGGATACAGCCGACCCGCCTGCTTAAGCCGTTCGGCAGCCGCACGGTAATGCGCCACCTGCTCCGACTGGCGGGCGAAGATGTCATGGGCAAGCCCCAGCCAATTCAGATCCTCCAGAATAGCCGCTTCATAGTCCGGGCGAGAGCGGGTGTCGTCGGTGTCGTCGATGCGCAGCATGAACCTGCCGCCCACGTGACGCGCGAACAGGTAATTGAGCAGCGCCGCCCGCGCATTGCCGACATGCAGATAACCGGTCGGGGAAGGTGCGACGCGGACGACGACTGTCATGTACGCAAGCCCTTCATCGGCCGACAATCCGGTTTGGGGACATCGCTTCGCATCTTTCCTGGGATTGCTCCCGGCGGACCATTCCTCGTCATCGCGCGTCCCGGAAGGCGTTGGAGATGGGGTAGCGCCGGTCGCGGCCAAAATTGCGCGGGGAGATTTTTACGCCCGGCGGGGCCTGTCGGCGCTTATACTCCGATCTGTAGAGAAGCTGTTCGACACGCTTGACGGTCGGCAGGTCGAAGCCTTTGGCCGCGGTGTCCGCGACGCTCATCTCCTTCTCGACCAGACATTCCAGAATCCCGTCCAGGATGGCGTAGGGCGGCAGCGTGTCCTGGTCGCATTGGCCGGCGCGAAGCTCCGCGGTGGGCGGCTTTTCGATGATCCGATCGGGAATGACCTCTCCCCCGGGGCCCAGCGCGCCGGCCGGGACATATTCATTGCGCCAGCGCGCCAGGCGGAACACTTCGGATTTGTACACATCCTTCAGGACATTGAAGCCGCCGCACATGTCGCCATAGAGGGTGGCGTAACCGACGCTCATCTCGCTTTTGTTGCCGGTGGTCAGAAGCATGGGGCCGAACTTGTTGGAAATCGCCATCAGGATCAGCCCCCGAGCCCGCGACTGGATATTTTCTTCGGTGGTGTCGGGGGCCCTGTCGGCAAACAGAGGCGACAATGTCTCGCCGGCGGATTTGACGAGGCGTTCGATCTCGATGGTTTCATAGACCACGCCCAGCCGGCGCGCGCATTCGTCGGCATCGGCGAGGCTTTCCGGGCTCGTGTACCTGAAGGGCAGCATAACGCAGCGCACCCGCGAAGGCCCCAGCGCGTCGGTCGCCACCGCCGCGGATAGCGCCGAGTCGATGCCGCCCGACAAGCCGAGCACCGCGCCGGGAAAGCGGTTCTTGTTCACATAGTCGCGCAAGCCCAGCATCATGGCGTGATAGACCGCACTTTCGCGGCTCTCCTCGCCGGTGCGCCGGCCGGTGGCGCAGGTCCATCCCCCGGCGGCAGCGCGCGACCATTCGCTGATCTCCACCTCCTCGCGCCAGGACGGCATTGCCAGCGCCAGCGAACGGTCGGCATTGAGGACGAAGGACGCGCCGGCGAACACCAGTTCGTCCTGGCCGCCCACCTGATTGAGATAGATCAAGGGCAAACCGGTCTCGGTGACCCGTGCCACGGCCAGGCTGAGGCGCAAGTCTTCCTTTCCCGCCTCGAAAGGCGACCCATTGGGCACCGCCAGGATCTCTGCGCCCGTCTCGGTCAAACACTCCGAAACCTCCTCGGTCCAGATGTCTTCACAGATGGGCACGCCCAGGCGCACGCCTCGAACATTCAACGGACCCGGCAGGGGGCCGGCCGCAAACACCCGCTTCTCGTCGAATACCCCATAATTGGGAAGATCGTGCTTGAGAGTACGCCCGGCGATCCTGCCGCCGTCGAGCAGGAGCATGGCGTTATAAAGCCGTCCTTCTTCGGCCCACGGCGCGCCGATCAGAATAGCCGGCCCGGATTGGGTGTCGGCCGCCAAGGCCTCTATAGCCTGGCGCACATCGGCCTGAAGGGCGTGCTTCAAGACCAGGTCCTCCGGCGGGTAGCCGGTGATAAACAGTTCGGAAAAAAGAATCGCGTCGGCCTTGGCGGCGCGCGCCCGGGCATCGCGGGCGCGTTTGAGATTTCCCGCGATATCGCCCATCACGGGATCGAGTTGGGCAAGGGCGATGCGGAAGCTGCCGGTCATCGCCGCTAATTAACGAGGAACGTGGGAAAGAGAAAGACGGCAGACGGCAGACGCTTCCCGCCTGCCCGCCCGGCCCCGGTTACCGCTCAGCCGGCGACGGCGATGCGTCCGTAAAGGGCACGCGCGGCTGCCGGCATGGCGGCCTCTGCCGCTTCTTCGATCAGGAGCGCGGTCTTAAGCGCCAGCGCTGCCTGCTCGGGCAGCACCATGGGGGTCCCGCCACCACGGACAGCAGTCACGAAAGCAGCGATCGAATCGGCCAAGGGATCGCTCGTCTCCAACGGCTGAAGCGGACGGGGAGTGGTGTTCGAAATCTTGCGGCTGAGAAAATCGATCTCGACCACGCCATCGGCGTAGCGGGCGCGGAATCCACGCTTGCGGGCGGTGGCGATGCGGCTGGTATCGAAGCGGGCAACGGTGCCGTCGGCGAAGCGGACCTCGGCAGTGACCTCGTCGCTCAAGGGACCATATTCGCTGGTGCCAAGCGCCCCCACCTCTTCGACCTGGCTGTCCACCATGGTATGGACCAGATCCAGATCGTGGATCATCAAATCCAGCACGGCGCTGACATCATCGCCCCGGCCGGTCCAGGGGCCACGCCGCCAGCATTCGATCTCCAAAGGACGCACCGGCTGATCCAAAAGGCCGGCACGCGCAAAAACGAAGCGTTCCTGATGGCCCACGGTGAGGACGCGCCCGGCGCGCCGGGCCATGGCCACCAGGTCATTGGCCTCGGCCAGAGTGGTGGCTATGGGCTTTTCCACCAGAACATGGGCGCCCGCCGCCAGGAAGGCGCGAGAGATGGCGGCGTGCGTCACCGCCGGCGACGAAACCGAGACGATATCCACCTTGCCCAGAAGCTCGCGCCAATCGGCCACCGCCCTGACCCCGAACTCGGCGGCGGCCTTGCGGCGGGTTTCAGTGCTGAGGTCGGCCACGGCGACAAGCTCGATGCCGGGGACGGCGCGGAGTTTGGTGCAATGATAACGGCCGAAAGCCCCGGCACCGATTACGGCAGCCTTAAGCGGTCCCTCGTCTGGAACGCGGCGCATGAACATTTCCGGAGCCCTTTACTCAGCCAAACCCGATCCCTTTATTAACTCTAAGCGCGAGTCGGCGGGCGACTCATAAGATGTTGCCGCTTGTTACAGCTGGAAAATCAGCCGAATTCAACCGATTAGAGTGACGCGCGAGCTCAACCTTCGGGCGCACTGGCCAAAAGCGTAGCCAGAGCCGCGACGACAAGATAGGTCAGCATCAAGGGAGCCAGGCCAACCAGGAGCGCGCCGCTGATGTCGGCGAAGGCGCTGCAATGAAGCCAGGGATAGGCCGAACCCACGAACAGGAATTGCACGCCCACCACCGCCGCCAATCCCAGGCAGAATGCCCGGATGGAGGGCCCCAGGCCCTCCGGCCTGGTGCTGCGTTCCAGCCGGATGATCCCGGCCTGCAATTTGAGGCGCGAACAGGCCGAAGCCAAATAGATCACCGCCAGCAACCAGGAGAAGGCAGCCGCGAAAATGCGCCCGCCATCCAGGCTGCATGCGTCCAACGCCGCAACCAGGGCACGCTGGCCGGGGACGGCAAAGTAGATCGCCTGCTCCAACGGCGCCACCACGTTGCCGGCCAGATCGAGAGGCGCGAACCAGACCTGGTCGATGAAGGAGACGGCGACGAAAAAAAGGAAGATGATTTCATTGAAGCCGGGGACGAAATGGTTGAGGCCCAGCCTGGCCTTGAAGGGCGTTCGCGCCAGTCCCGCCGAAACCCCGAAACCGCCTGCGAACAGCAGCCCCATAGCCATAAAAAGAATGACGCAAATGACGATGGCGGCAAGCGACGATGCGGGGGGCAACCCGCTTTCGAGGGCGAAGCGAAGCGCATGCGCGCCCGCGAAAAGGCAGAAGACGATCCAGCCCTTCGCCAGCAAGCGCGCGATGCCCATTATTTCATCCCTGAAGACGCGGTGGGAGAAAATGTGTAGCGGTTTTCTAGAGCAACTCCAGGGAAAGTGCGAAGCGGATTTCCGCCCTGAAATTGCCCGCAAGAAACAGCCGCGACAAAATAGGGCGGCCGCGCGGCAGCCTGTCACGCTCTACCCGGCGGAGGCGGCCAACGCCCTATCCTTGATGCGTTCCTCGCGGAGGCCCTGGGCGATCAGGAAGGCCAGCTCCAGCGCCTGGCTGGCATTGAGTCTGGGATCGCAGGCTGTCTGATAGCGCGAGCCGAGATCGAGTTCCTTGATGGCCTGGGCGCCGCCCAAGCATTCCGTCACATCCTGACCCGTCATCTCGAAATGCACGCCCCCGGCATGGGTGCCTTCGGCGCGGTGAACGGCGAAGAACGTGCGCACTTCCTCCAGGATGCGGTCCACGGGACGGGTCTTGTAGCCGGACTTGAGCTTGATGGTGTTTCCGTGCATGGGATCGCACGCCCAGACCACTTTGGCGCCCGCCCTCTTTACCGCCCCGACCAAGGGCGGCAATTTCTCCCCCACCTGGTCCGAGCCGAAACGGACGATCAGGGTGAGCCGGCCGGGAATGTTGCCGGGGTTGAGGGTTTCAATCAGGCGCAGCAACCCATCGGGCTCCAGCGTCGGGCCGCATTTGAGCCCGATCGGGTTCTTGATCCCGCGGCAGAATTCGACATGGGCGCCGTCGAGTTGTCGGGTGCGGTCGCCAATCCAGATCAGGTGCGCGGAAGTGTCGTACCAGTCTCCGGACGTGGAATCGATCCGCGTCATCGCCTGTTCATAGGCGAGCAGCAATCCTTCGTGGCTGGTGTAGAAATCCGTGGTGCGCAATTGCGGCACCGATTCGGACGTGATGCCGCACGCCGCCATGAAGGCCAGGGTTTCGCTGATCCGCTGGGCGAGGCCTTTATATTGTTCGCCCGCCGGACTGCCGGCGATGAAGCCCAGCATCCAGCGATGGACGTTGTGCAAATCGGCGTAACCCCCGGACGCGAAAGCCCGCAGCAGATTGAGCGTCGCGGCGGAATGGGCGTTCGCCTGCAGGAGGCGGTTGGGGTCCGGCGTGCGCGCCGCAAGCGTGAATTCGCTGTCGTTGATGTTGTCGCCGCGATAGGAAGGCAGCGTCACGCCACCTTGCGTCTCGAAGTCGTCCGAGCGGGGCTTGGCATATTGGCCGGCGATGCGCCCCACTTTCACGACCGGAACGCCCGCCGCGAAGGTCAAGACCACCGCCATCTGCAAAAGCACCCGGAAGGTGTCGCGGATATTATCGGGATGGAATTCGGCGAAGCTTTCGGCACAATCGCCGCCCTGAAGCAGGAAGGCCTTGCCTTCGCTCACCTGGCCAAGTCCCGCCAGCAAGTTGCGCGCCTCCCCGGCAAAGACCAGAGGCGGGTGGGTTCTCAACCGGTCGAGCACGCGTTCCAGTGCCGCCTTGTCCGGATAGTCCGGCACTTGGCGGAGGGGCCTTTTCTGCCAGCTTTGCGGGGTCCAATCCCGGGCCACGCGGGTCTCCTTCGAAGCCGGTCCGGGTATAGGCGAAGCGATCCGTCTTTACCAGAAGCCCCGGAAGCGCCGCCAAGGGGGCGGGAACGCCAGCTTCCGGCGCGGGAACGCCTGGACATTCGCCAGCCCGCCGGGTTGTTTGAAATTCAAGCGGGAGCTTTCGAATAGGCCTTGGTGCGCATCGTCACCAGCTCTTCGGCCGCGGTCGGATGCAGCGCAACCGTGGCGTCGAACTGGGCCTTGGTGACGCCCATCTTCAAGGCAACCGCCGCCACCTGAACAATTTCGGATGCGTGGTCGCCGAAAATATGCACACCCAGCACCCGATCGCTTTTAGCCTCAACCACCATCTTCATCAGGGTGCGCACCGGGCGTCCACCCAGGGTGTGCAAAAGTGGCCGGAAATTCGCCTTGTAGACGTCGATCGCATAACCCAGACCTAGCGCCTTTTCCTCGGAGAGTCCGACAACCGAAAGCTCCGGGGTGGTGAAGACGGCGCTTGGCACATGCTCATGGTCGGGCCGGGTCGGATTTCCCTTGAACGCGGTTTCGACAAAGCAGAGGGCCTCGTGGATGGCGACCGGGGTCAATTGCAGCCGGTTGGTAACGTCGCCGACCGCATAGATGTGCGGGGCGCTGCTGCGCGAATAGGCATCCACGACCACCTCTCCCTTCTTGCCCAGCTCGACGCCTGCCTTTTCCACATGCAGCGCAGAGGTGTTGGGCTGGCGCCCGATGGCGAGCAGAATCTGGTCGCATTCGATGGTCGTGCCCTTGTTGGTTTCTGTGTGGAGGCAAGACCCGCGCTTTTCCACCTTGGTGAATTCACATCCCAGAAGCACTTCGAGGCCGCGTGCTCTCATCGAGCTGCACACGGCGTCGCGCATGTCGTTGTCGAAGCCGCGCAGGGGCCTTTCGCCACGGTAGACCAGGGTCGCAACGCTTCCCAGGCCGTGGAAGATATGGGCGAACTCGAGGGCGATATAGCCGCCGCCCGCGATCAGGATGCGCCCAGGCAGTGCGTCCAGGTGAAACACCTCGTTGGAGGTGATGCACAGATCGCCCCCCGGGATCAGGTGGGTGGTGCCCATCTCCCGCGTCGGGCGGTTGCCGGTGGCGATGAGGATCTTCTCGGCCGTCACCTTGCGCTGTTCGTTGACGAGAAGCAGGGTGTGTTCGTCGTCGAAGAC
>JBOHKF010000195.1:0-4905 GCA_050729015.1 Rhizomicrobium sp.
CGCAAGGACAATCGGGCTCCGGTAAATATCGGGCCGTCGGAGAAGATGTCCAAGTCGAAAAGGAACGTGATCGCGCCCGAGGGCATCATTTCCCGTTATGGCGCCGACACCATCCGCTGGTTCATGCTGTCCGACACGCCGCCCGAGCGTGACATCGAATGGACCGACCAGGGCGCGGAAGGCTGCTGGCGCTTCGTTCAGCGCCTCTGGCGTCTGGTGAGCGAGGCGCAGGATTTGCCGCCGCCGGGAATCGCGCCCCGGCCGTCAAACGCGGTTTCCAGGTCTCTGCGCCAGGCCGCGCATGGCGCGATCGCCCGGGTGACCGAAGATCTGGAAGCGCTGCGCTTCAACCGCGCCGTGGCGCAGATCTACATGCTTGCCAATGCCATTGGCGAGGCGCCTCAGGCGGATGGTGCCACCCGCCGCGAAGCGTTGGAAGCGCTGGTGCTCCTCTCGGCCCCGATGATGCCGCATCTGGCGGAGGCGTGCTGGCGCGCCTTGGGTCAGGGCAAACTGGCCGCCGAGACGGCCTGGCCCAGGCATGACCCGCGCCTGCTCAGGACGGACAGCGTGACCATTGCGGTGCAAGTGAATGGCAAGCGCCGTGGGGAGGTGGTGGTGGCGCGCGACGCCGACAAGGGAGCAATCGAGAAGGCGGCCTTGGCGGATGACGGCGTCCGCCGGGCGCTGGGCCAGTCCAGGCCCAAAAAAGTCATTGTCGTGCCGGGCCGCATCGTCAACATAGTGGCATGAGGTGTTCTTTATTACCCTTTCCGGCCTCTCCGTTCGTGAGACCCATGGCCTTTGCGGCCTGCTCGATGCTCGGGGCTTGCGGATTGCACCCCCTTTACGGCGGCGGCCGGATCGAACCTCAGCTCGCGTCCATATATGTCGAGCCGGTGGGCGCCAGCGACGGCTACGAATTGCGCAATCAATTGATTGACCTGCTGGGCTCCGATGGCGAGCAAGGGGGAAAGACCTATTTCCTGAAGGTGACCATCGACGAAGTCTCGAACGGCGTGGCGCTGGAAAACAATGCCACCATCACCCGCTACAATGACACGCTTACTGCCAGCTATCTGCTGACCGATCGAGGCGGCAAAGAGATCGCAAGCGGCAGTCAGACGAGTCTTTCGTCCTACAATGTCTCCAATTCGCCCTATTCGACCTTGGCGGTGCAGCAGGATTCCGATCGCCGCGCCGCCGATGATCTTGCCGAACGCATCCGCATGGACCTTGGCGTCTTCTTCGAAAGCCGGCGATGATCGTCAAGGCGCAGGAGGCGGACCGCTTCGCCGCCAATCCGCCCAAGACGCTGCGCGCCGCGCTGGTCTACGGGCCCGACGCGGGCCTGGTGCAGGAGCGGGCGGAGAAGCTGCTCGCGAGCGTCGTGGCCGATCTCGCCGATCCGTTCCATCTCGCCGATTTGAGCGAGGCCGTGCTTCTGGCGGACCCGGCGCGCCTTGCCGACGAAGCGGCCGCCATCTCGATGCTGGGAGGACGCCGCGCGGTCAGGGTGCGGGGCGCCACCAACAATCTCGCGGACCTGTTCGAGCAATTCCTGCAAGCGCCGCCCGGCGATGCCCTGGTGGTGGTGGAAGGCGGCGATCTTTCCAAGGCGAGCGGTCTCGCCAGGCTGTTTGCAAGTGCCGACAAGGCCGCGGCAATTGCCTGCTATGCCGACACCGCCCGCGGATTGGAGGAGGTGGTACGCGACAGTTTGCGCGAAGCGGGTTTCTCGATCGCCCCGGACGCAGCTGCCGAGGCCGTCTCCCGCCTGGGATCGGATCGGGGCGTGACCAGGCGCGAACTGGAAAAGCTCGCGCTCTATGCCGAAGGCAAAGGCTCGGTCACGCTCGAAGATGTGCAGGCCGTGATGGGCGATGAAAGCGAAACGCGCGCCGAAGAAGCCGCGGATGCCGCCGGTTCCGGCGACCTTGCGCGCCTGGATCTGGCGCTTCAGCGCCTCTGGAACGCCGATGTTCCGGTCGCGCAGGTGCTGAGAGCCGCGATGGGGCACTTCCAGCGGCTCGCGGTCGTGCGTGGAAATCTCCAGCGGGGCGAACCCCTCGAGGCGGCGATGCGGCGTCTGCGACCGCCGGTGCATTTCCTGCGCCAACAATCCTTCAAGGCGCAGATTGCCGGTTGGACAGACGGCAAATCGGGCGAAGCCTTGGAGATGCTGCTGGAGGCGGAAGCGTTGAGCCGCACCAAGGCCGTTCCCGCCCAACCCGCCTGCGGCCGCGCCCTGATGAACATCGCCGCCATGGCAAGGATGCGGTGATGCTCAAGGTCCGCATCATACCTTGCCTGGATGTCAAGGACGGGCGGGTCGTCAAGGGCATCAATTTCGAGCAATTGCGCGACGCCGGCGATCCGGTCGAACAGGCGATAATCTATGACAAGGAAGGCGCGGACGAGCTTTGCTTCCTGGACATCACCGCCAGCCATGAAGCGCGCGGCACCTTGCTGGAGGTGGTGCGCCGCACCGCCTTGGCCTGTTTCATGCCGCTGACCGTGGGCGGGGGCGTGCGCAGCCTGGAGGACATCCGCGCCCTGCTTTTGGCCGGCGCCGACAAAGTTTCGATCAACACCGAGGCGGTACTTCACCCCGAATTCGTGCGCGAGGCGGCGCGCAAATTCGGCAGCCAGTGCATTGTCGCCGCCATTGACGCCAAGCAAGGCGGCCCGGCCGGTCCGGCTTTCGAAGTTTTCACCCACGGCGGCCGCCGCGCCACCGGCATTGACGCGGTCGCTCATGCCAGGATGCTGACGGGTTTTGGCGCCGGCGAAATCCTGCTTACCTCGATGGACCGGGACGGGACAAGGTCGGGTTATGATATCGCCCTCACCCGGGCGGTGAGCGATGCGGTTCACGTGCCGGTGATCGCATCCGGCGGGGTGGGCTCGCTCGACGATCTGGTCAAAGGGGTCACCGATGGCCATGCCAGCGCGGTCCTGGCCGCATCCATTTTCCATTTTGGCGAAGCCAGCATCGGTGACGCAAAAAGCGCGCTCGCCAGGGCGGGCTTGCCGGTCCGTCCGGTATGACGCCTTGCATCGCCGGGACGCTTGCCTTGAAGATCGCGCCCGTATGACCCAGGCCGGCGATTATTCCTGCGCTCGACCGGAGGGGACCAAAGATTCATGGAATTGGTGATCCGCTCCAACGATTTATTTTGTCGCGATTCCGACGGTGAACACGCCTTTCCCGGAATTGCCCGGCCAGTGGTGAAAGCCCATCCGGCTCGCATCCGTCGCGCGACGACGCCCGACGATGCTTTTCGCGCCATTCTTTCCGACTGTCTTTCCCAGATGACCGCCAATGCCGAAAGCATGCGCGCCGGCCGGTCGGTCGAAGGGCTTCATCAATTGCGGATCGCACTGCGCCGCCTGGAAGTGGCGCTGAACGCGTTCGGCGAGGCCTTTCACCAGGAATGGTTCGCAGAATTGCGCGGGCGTGCCAAGAGGTTCTTGCAGCGGCTGGGGCCGGCACGCGATTTGGATGTCTTGCTCACCAAGCTTTTGGACGTCCCGGCCGAGGAGGAAAATGAACGAGGGAGCGTCCTGAGGCTTATGGCGGCTTTGGACGACATGCGGGAAAAGGCGTGGAAAGAGGCACGCGAATGTGTCGGCGGGCCGGCTTTCGCCGCGTTTGTCGAGGACGTCACGGCCCTGGCACAGTCGCGTCTTTCCTTGGCACCGAATCCGCGCCTGCGCCGGATGGCGAGAAACATGCTTGACCGCCAGAGGGCGCGCGCGCTCAAGCGGGGCAGGAAGGCACGGGGCGGCGGGGCGCCGCTGCACCGCTTTCGCATTTCGCTCAAAGCGTTGCGCTATGCCAGCGAGTTTCTGGGGACTCTCTATCCGAAAAGGAAAGTGCAGCGCTATCTTGAGCATCTGCGCGCGCTTCAGGACTATCTGGGCGCGGTCAACGACCTTACCCATGTCCGTGCCGCCATCGCTTGGCTTCCACAAGACAGCGACCGCTATGCGGCAGGGCTGGTGGCGGGCTGGTATCGCGCAAGGCAAAAGCGGCTCCTCAAGAAGGCATCGAAGCGCTGGAAAAAATTCCGCGAGATCACCCCATTCTGGATCTAGAACCGGATCGCCGTTTCATGGGAAAGCCTTTCACCGGCGTGGCGGCAACGCTACATTCAAGGCATCGATGGAGGCAGCGCCTTGCTTTGTAAGGGCCAGGACAAGCGCTTTGGAGATATCGAGGCCGGCCGGCAACGGCGTTGCCATGTCCCATCCGGTTGCCAAAGTGTAGGCAGCGCGCAGCACGCCGAGGTGGGTGACCGCGATGGCATCGGCGTCCTCCTCGGCCACCTCCCTGAGGAACGCCCTGACACGCCGATGGAGTTCGCGGGTCGATTCTCCACCTGGGGGCCGGAAATCCTCTCCGCGGCCGGCGCGGATGAAGGCGTCCTTGCCGTGCAGGCTTAGAATTTCCGGCCGGCGCAAGCCTTCCCAGAAGCCCCAATTCTGCTCCATCAATCTCGAATCCAAGCGTGTGCCGGCGAGCCCCAAGGCTTCGGCGGTTTCGCGGGTCCGGCGCAAGGGGCTGGCAAAGGCCCGCGCCGTGTCGAACAAGGCCGGGGGTCGCCGGCGCCTCATCGCGGCAATGCCCGCCTCGCTGAGCGGCGTGTCCGTGTGACCCTGGATGCGCCCCAGCGCATTCCACTCGGTCGGGCCATGCCGCAACAGGGCGATCTTCAAATATCAAGCTCCACCATCACCGGCACGTGATCGGAAGCCTTCTGCCAGCCCCGCATCTTCTTGAGGATCGTTTGTGACGTGAGGGCGCCCTTCAGACCCGGACTCAGCCAGACATGATCCAGGCGCCGCCCCCGGTCGGATTCCTCCCAATCGCGGGCGCGATAGCTCCACCAGGAATAGATC
>JBOHKF010000196.1:0-6002 GCA_050729015.1 Rhizomicrobium sp.
CGCGCGCGCCCCGCGCTTGGCAGTGACGGCGCTTTATCGCGGCCATCTTTATCGCGTCTATATAGACTCCCCGCCCGGAGGAGGACAGGCTCCTTTGTCGCCTTCAGGCCGGCGGACGAGGAAGTGGAAAGTCCCTTCACCCGCGGCCTGACCGAGCGGGCGAGGCTTTTCGCCGCCTTGCTGGCGACGCTCGATGGACAGCCTGATCTGCAAACGTAACGGGCCTGCAAACTTCATGGGCCTGCAAACCTCATGAGCCGAACGGATAGGTGTCGGGCGCGTCGGTTCGCACATGGCCACGCCCCAATGCCGTCACCCTCCCGGTGCGGGCGAACCGGTGACGCGCCATCCTTGTGCCCCGATCAGGGGCACGAAGCGCACTCCTCCCAGATCGTCTTCTTCGAAGGCGCGGTCGCCGGTCCGGCGCAGCCGGAGCAGCCTTTGCTCATCGGCCTGGCCCACCGGCATGACCAGGCGTCCGCCGATCTTGAGCTGGCATTTGAGCGCGGGCGGCGGACTTGGACCTCCCGCCGCCACCACAATGGCATCAAATGGCGCCTGGTCCGGCCAGCCGGTGCTGCCATCGCCGGTCTTCAAGGTGATGTTGGCATAGCCCAAGGCACGGCAGCGTTCACGCGCCTTGCCGGTCAAGGCTTCATGACGCTCGATGGCGAAGACTTCTCCCGCCAAGCGGCTGAGGATTGCCGCGGCATAGCCGGAGCCGGCGCCTACCTCCAGGACGCGGTCTTGAGGCAGCAACTGGGCCGCCTGAACCATGGCGCCCACGATAAAGGGCTGCGAAATGGTCTGGCCCTCGGCGATCGGCAGCGCTCTGTCTTCATAAGCGAATTCTTCCAGGCCGGCGTCCACGAAGGCTTCGCGCGGTACGCTTGCCATCGCGTCGAGCACGCGCTTGTCCTTCACGCCGCGGCGGGCGAGCTGGTTCTTCACCATTTGCTTGCGGGCTTTCTCGAACGCCATGGCCGTCTTTCCCGCCTGGTACGACGCCACGCCTTCCCGTGCAGGACGTCAAGGGCGCCCCATCATGCGCCGGGCCGGGCGAAAGCGGGAGGCGGCGACTTTTTGCGAATTTGTGCGTTTGGCTTGGAACAGGATTTTTATCTTAACGGAGGAAGCGCATGGCTCGATATGGCCGCAGCGCCGGCAAGGATGTGAAAAGCGCGATGCGCAGGGCCAAGAAAGGGACCCTCAAGCGCGGCAAGGGCGGGAAGGGCGGCACGGTCGAGAGCCGCAAGCAGGCTATTGCCATCGGGCTTTCCGAAGCTCGCAAGAAAGGCAAGAAGGTCCCGCGAAAGAGAAAATCCGGGCGGAAACCGAGGAAGCATTGACGGTGGCTTGGCGTTATAGCGAAGGCATCGTCAGAAGAGCGCAACCTTGTCGGGCGAGACGGAGATAAAGTTCGAAGTTCCCGCGGCGCGGCTCGCCGCCATCGCCCACCAGCCGTGGTTCAAGCAATTCCAAGCGGCGGCGCCCAAGATCGAGCGGTTGGTCTCGGTCTATTTCGATACGCCCAAGGGGGCACTCAAGCGGCGCCATCTGTCGCTTCGGGTCCGCCGTGCGGGCGCCAGGCATCTCCAGACCGTCAAGGCCGGCGCGTCCCCCATCGAGAGGCAGGAGTGGGAATGGGAGATTTCCGGTGAAACGCCCGAACGCAAGCTCGCCCGCAAGACCGCACTCAAGCCTTTTACCGCCCGCCGGAAGTGGCGCAAACTGCGGCCTCTGTTCGAGACGGAGGTCGAGCGTACCGCGATTGCGCTGCGCTACCATGACGCTCTCATCGCGCTCGCCCTGGACAAGGGCAGGATTTCGGCCAAGGGCAAGACCCTCGCCATCAGCGAAATCGAACTCGAACTGAAGGAAGGCCGGATGGCGGGGCTGGCGGATTTGGCGCATCTTCTCGGCGAGAAGCTGCCTTTGGCTCTCGCTCTTCAATCCAAGGCCGCCCGGGGCTACGCCCTCCATGACGAAGCGGTGGGGGTGGCGGTCGAAGCTTGCGGGTTGCAGGTCGGCGGCGCGTGGAACGCGGCCCAGGGATTCACTGCCATCGCGCTGTCATGCCTGCAACATGCCACAGCCAATCGCGCGGCGGTGCTTAACGGCGACGCAGAGGGCGTTCATCAGATGCGGGTCGGCTTGCGCCGTCTCAGGGCGGCTCTCTCGCTGTTCAAGACGCTTCTGCGCGATGCGGAAAGCGAAAGAATCAAAGACAACCTCAAATGGTTGAGCGGGCAATTGGCGCCGGCGCGGGATCTGGACGTGTTCGTGGCGAATAGCGTCGAGCCGCTCGAACGACAGGAGACAAGGCATGCGCCGCTCAAGACCCTCAAAGCGGCCCTCGAAGCCCGGCGCGGCCAAGAGTTCGAGCGCATGCGCCTGGCCGTGGCAAGTCCGCGCTATCGCAGAATCGTGCTGGAAACGGCCTTATGGGCGTTGGCGGGCAAATGGGCTGAGGGCGACGATGCGATGCAGACGGCGCGCCGGGCGAGGCCGCTGAGCCTTGCGGCCGACAAGATTCTCAAGCAGCGCGCCAGGAAGATGGGCAAGGCGTTGGCCCGGCTTCCCGAGATGGATGAGAGGGGTCGTCATAAGCTGCGCATCGCGGTGAAGACGTTGCGCTATGCCAGTCAATTCTTTGCCGCGCTCCATGCCAACGGCAAGGGCTCCAAGCGCCGCCGCGCCTTCGAAGCCCGGCTCAAGGTGCTGCAAAGCGCGCTCGGGCGCCTCAATGACATCCGCATGCATGAAGATTATGCGCGCCGCCAAGTCGGCAAGGGGAGCGATGGCGGCAGCAAGCTCAGGGTCTTCGGCCTTGGCTTCGTCACCGGGCACGAGCGCCAGGCGGTGTCTTCCTGCCTTGATGCGGCAATTCGGGCCGGCAAGCGCTTACGGCGCCAGCGGCAATTCTGGACCTAACCGTTCCTTTTGGGCCCGGTTCGGTTACTCTATGAGCTTCGATGATCCGGAGGCCATCATGGCGATGACGCGCGCTCTTGGCGCTGCCCTGTTGCTGCTCTTCTGCCTGGGGCCGGCAAGCGCCCGGCTGCTGGCACCCGGCGCTCTCAATCCGGCGCTGCTGTTGCCGCCGCCGCCGGCTTCCGGTTCGACCGATGCCAAAGCCGAAGTGGCCGAGCTTCATGCCATCGCCCGGCGCGCCACCCCGGCCATGCTGGCCGCGGCACGTCGCGACTCCGGGGACGAATCGGCCGACATTTTCAACGCCGTGCTGGGTTTCGATATCACGGCCCTTCCGGTCACCGACCGGCTGTTGAATGAAGTCCGCGAAGAACAGGGCGCCGAAGCCGGCAGCGCCAAGAATTTTTTCCACCGGGCGCGGCCTTGGATCGTGGATCCCAGCATCGCGATCTGTGGCGTGGCGGGTCCGGGCGCCGCCCACACCTCCTACCCCAGCGGCCATGCCACTCTCGCCTACTCGCTGGGCGTTGTCCTTGCCGCACTCGATCCTCGCAAGGCGCAGGCGATTCTGGCCCGGGCCTCGAACTATGCGGAAAACCGGCTTGTCTGCGGCATGCATTTCCGCAGCGATATCGTGGCCGGCGAGGTGTTGGGGACGGTGGTCGCCAGCCGCCTGATGCAGGTGCCGTCTTTTGAAACCGAGATGGGGCAGGCACGTGCCGAACTCGCCGCCCATCACCGCGACTGAACCTGCCAAGGTTCCTTGATGGCCGCGGCGTCCGTGCGAAGATGCAGTCGCAAACCGCGCCGTGACGGCGCACGAAATTTCGCTTTCCCGGCCCCAAAAACGAGAACGGCGGGAATTGGCTTTCGCCTTTCTCGCCGTTCTTTGTGGCCCATTCCATCATTTCTGATTGACAGGCTCACGAGAATAAAAACGCCGGAACCGGCAGCGCGTTCCCCTAAACGCGACCTCTCAGTCGCAACCCCCCTCGGAAAACCGCTTCGCGCTTTTCCTGGAATTGCCGCTTCTCGCCTGGTCGCGATTCCCTCGGAAAACCGCTTCGCACTTTTCCTGGAATTGCCGCTTCCCGCCTGGTCGCAATTTCCTCGGAAAACCGCTTCGCACTTTTCCTGGAATTGCCGCTTCTCGCCTGGTCGCAATTTCCTCGGAAAACCGCTTCGCACTTTTCCTGGAATTGCTCTAGCGTCCCCTCCGGCGGGGCTTGCGCCCGGCCGCGCGAGGGGACGTGGAACAGTTCGATCTGGTGGTGGTGGGCGGCGGCATCAACGGCTGCGGCATCGCCCGTGACGCGGCCGGCCGGGGCTTTTCCGTGCTGCTTGCGGAAATGGGCGATCTTGCTTCCGGAACCTCTTCTGCCTCCACCAAGCTGATTCACGGCGGCTTGCGCTATCTGGAGTTCCTCAACTTCCGCCTGGTGCGCGAGTCGCTTGAAGAGCGCGAAGTGTTGTGGGCGATGGCCCCCCACATCATATGGCCGATGCGTTTCGTGCTTCCGGAAAGCCGCGATTCGCGGCCGCAATGGCTGCTTCGGCTGGGCCTTTTTCTCTATGACCATCTGGGCGGCCGCAAGCGCCTGGCGCCCACCCGGATGCTCGACCTCAGATCCGACGCCGCAGGACTTGCGCTCAAGCCGTCGATGACGAGGGGCCTGGAATATTCCGATTGCGGCGTGATGGATTGCCGGCTGGTCGTGCTCAATGCGCGCGATGCCGCTTCTCGCGGCGCCCGGATTCGTACCCGCATGGAGGTTGTGAGCATCGTTCGCCGCGACGGCGGCTTTACGGTGAGCCTCAAAGGCGCGCCTTCCGGCCGGCGCCAGGACGTGCGCGCACGCCTGGTGGTGAACGCGGCAGGGCCATGGGTGGACCGTGTGCTCCGACGTGTGGCGGGCGAGGCGCCCCGGCATCATCTTCGCCTGGTCAAGGGGAGCCATATCGTGGTGCGTCGGCTTTTCGATCACGAGCGGGCTTACGTTTTCCAGAATCGCGACGGCCGGGTGCTTTTCGCGATTCCGTTCGAGAGGGATTTCACTCTCATCGGCACCACCGACGGGGATTTTACGGGCGATCCGGGCGATGTCCGCATCCTGCCCGAGGAAGCCCGATATCTTTGCGCCGCGGCGAGCGACTATTTCCGGGAAACGCTGGAGCCGGCCCAGATCGTCTGGAGCTATGCGGGGGTGCGGCCCCTTTATGACGATCATGCTTCCAAGGCCCAGAAGGCCACTCGCGACTATGTGCTGGCGCTGGACGGAAGCCGCGAAACGGGCGCCATCTTGAGCGTGTTCGGCGGCAAGATCACCACCTATCGCCGCCTGGCCGAGAAGGCCTTGCAGAAAATCGAGCAGGTGCTGGGAAAGAAGGGGCCATCATGGACCCGCGGCGCATCGCTCCCCGGCGGAGATTTTCCCTTGGCAGGATTTGAAGACCTGGTGGCATCGCTGAAGACGCGCGCCCCCGCCGTCGCCGATGCCACGCTCCGCAGGCTGGCGCGCGCCTATGGCACCGAAGCCCGCCTCATTCCGGCGTCAGGCAATCTGGGGAAGATTGTGGGCGCCGACCTGGGCGAGCACGAATTGGATTTCCTGGTGGACAAGGAATGGGCCCAGACGGCAGAGGACATACTTTGGCGGCGAAGCAAGCTCGGTTTGCGGTTTTCTCCCACCGAAACCGGGTTGTTGACGCGCTATCTTGAAAGTGTCGGCCAGAAGCAGTCGCAAATCGGGAAGCGGTAATAATGCGGAGGGGCGGCATGGGGGGATATGTTCTCGCAGTGGACCAGGGCACCACGTCGTCGCGCGCCATTATTTTCGACGAGGATTATCGCGTGCGCGGGTTTGCGCAAGCGGAATTTCCCCAGATTTTCCCCCAGTCCGGCTGGGTCGAGCACGATCCGGAAGACCTCTGGCGCACCGTCATTTCGACCATGCGCGAGGCTTTGGCCGGCGCCGGCCTTGCTGCGACCGCCATCGCCGCCATCGGCATCGCCAATCAGCGCGAGACCACTTTGCTGTGGGAGCGCGCGACCGGCAAGCCGTTGCATC
>JBOHKF010000197.1:0-1717 GCA_050729015.1 Rhizomicrobium sp.
TGGTGGGACCCGCGCGGCAAGTTCGCGCCCTTGCACAAGTTCAATCCCGTCAGACTCCGCTTCATCCGCGAGCAGGCTCTCGCCCGCTTCCGGCGGCGTGCCCAAGCGCTCGTTCCTTTCGAAAATCTTTCACTTCTCGACATCGGCTGCGGCGGGGGGCTCCTCGCCGAGCCCATGGCAAGGCTGGGATTTGCGGTCACGGGCCTGGACGCCTCGGAGAAGAATATCGATATTGCCCGCGCCCATGCCGATCGAGAAGGGTTGGCACTCAATTATCAGGTGGGTACGGCGGAAAGTCTGGCCGAGGCCGGTAAAAGCTTCGATGTCGTGCTCAGCATGGAAGTGGTCGAGCATGTCGCGGATGTGAAGGTCTATATCGGTGCCTGCGCGCGCCTGGTCAAAGCCGGCGGAATCATAATCACGGCCACCCTCAACAGGAGCTTCAAATCGCTGCTGCTGGCCAAATTCGCCGCCGAATATGTGCTGCAATGGCTGCCGCCCGGAACCCATGACTGGCGACGCTTTCAAACCCCTCCAGAGCTTCAAAACGAACTGAAGGAAGCAGGGCTAAGTATCTTGGAAACACAGGGGATTGCATTCGACGTCTTCACCTGGGATTGGCGCCTTTCAAAGGATGTGGGCGTCAATTACATGGTGGTCGCAGAGCGGTGATGGCCGCTCTTTCATCGGCACGGCCCGGCCAAGCCAAACTCAGTTTGCACTGTCCAGGTCGGGCGGCAGCGGAGCGACATCCACGCCCTCTTCAACCAGTTCGTGGGCTTCCGCCAGAGTTGTTTCGCCATAGATATGGCGGTCCGTTGTTTCGCCATAATGAATCTTTCGCGCTTCCTCGGCGAAATTGGGCCCCACATATTCGGCATTCTCCTGCACGTATTTGCGCAAGCCCGTCACGAACTGGCGCATCTGGCGCATTTCGGCGCCGGCGGCGGGCGATCCTCGGTCGTGGGTGGAGACGGCGGGCGCCATGATCGCCTTCTCGACGCGGCGCGACTCGCAGAAAGGGCATACCAACTTGCCGTCGCGCGCCTGGGCGTCGTGCGCGGCGCTGTCTTTGAACCAGCCCTCGAATTCGTGGCCATTGGTGCAAATCAGACTATAGACGATCACGGCAGGTCCCGCAGAAGATCGACCGTAGGGCTTAATGGCGAAAAATTGAAGGCGCGGTCGTGCTCGAGACTGGGCACTTTGGCGCGTGCCTCTTCCGACCATCGCGAATCGATCTCGGCAGAGAAGACGCCCGGTTCCAGACCGCCTTCCGCCAGAATATCGCCCCAGGGGCTGACAATCAGGCTGTGACCGTAGGTCCGCCGGCCATTGGCGTGAAGGCCGCCTTGCGCAGGCGCGATCGCGAAGGCCCCATTTTCGATGGCGCGAGCCCTGACGAGCACATGCCAATGAGCCCTGCCCGTTGTTTCCGTGAACGCGGAGGGAACGGTAAAAGCGAAGGCGTCCTTCTTGGCAAGAGCGCGGTAGAGGCTGGCGAAGCGGACATCGTAACAGATGGTAAGCCCGATACCTCCCCAAGGGGTCGAGGCAACCACCGCTTCCTCCCCGCCGGCCACGCTAACGGATTCGCGATATTTTTCGCCCCCGGGCAAGTCCACGTCAAAAAGATGGATCTTGCTGTAGCGCGCCGTGACGCGGCCCTTGGGATCGATGAGGAACTGGCGGTTGGCGGTCTTGGTCTCGCTCACCT
>JBOHKF010000198.1:0-2829 GCA_050729015.1 Rhizomicrobium sp.
ATCTCTATGTCGGCCAGCCCACCCAGATCATCCGCTACAAGATGACGCCCGGCCAACTGGTGCCGAAGGGCGAGCCGGAAGTCGTGGTCGCCGGCTTCGATCCCGCGCGCGAGCACGGCGACAAGGCGGTGGCGTTCGACGACAAGGGCTTTCTTTACGTCAATGTGGGAAGCCCGTCGAACGCCTGTCAGGTGCGCGACCGCACCAAGGGCTCTCCCGGCCAGGACCCGTGCCCGATTCTGAAGGAACATAGCGGCATCTGGAAATTCAATCCCGACAAGCTTAACCAGACCCAGAATGACGGGACCAGGATCGTGACCGGCTTGCGCCAGGAGCCGGACCTCGCATGGGCCTATGGCGCGATCTACACGGTGATGAACAACCGCGACCAGATCGACGAGCTTTTTCCCGAATATTACACCCGGGAGGACAATAACGACGGTCCCGCCGAAGTGATGTACCGCGCCGATCCGGGCGACAATTTCGGCTGGCCCTATTGCTATTTCGATTATCCCTCCCAGAAGATTCTGCTGGCCCCGGAATATGGCGGCGACGGCAAGAAGGTGGGCCGGTGCGCGACCGGCATCACGGCACCGGTCGCCTCCTTCCCCGCGCACTGGGCGCCGGTGGGTCTGACCTTCTACCAAGGCCGGCAGTTTCCCGCCCGCTATCGCGGCGGCGCCTTCATCGCCTTCCATGGCTCGTGGAACCGCTCGCCCGACGAACGGTCGGGCGCGGTGGTGTTCCAACCCTTTGCGGACGGCAAACCCTCGGGCAAGTTCGAAATCTTCGCCGGCGGCTTCAACGGCGCCGCGCCCGTCCACAACCAGAGCGAATATAAAGCCCGCCCCGACGGCGTCGCGGTGGCCCCCGACGGCTCGCTCTACATCACCGACAGCGAGAAAGGAAAAATCTGGAGGGTCTTCTACAGAGGCTGACCGGCTGTTCCGTCATCAAAAAAAACTTTCCCGCATGGGGGCGGCGGGCTTGATTTTTCGACCCTCTTCCGGGAGGTTGACGCCACATCCAAACGCCCGCTAACACCATTCGCCGGCACCAGAGGGGTTTCATGCGCATCTGTCTTTCCGGCCTTCTTGCTTTGTCTCTGCTCTCGACCGGCGCGCTTGCTGCCGATGGCGTTGTGGCCGCTGACGGCGCGGTGGCCGCCGACGGCGCGGTGGCCTCCTACGGGGCGCTGGCGCCCGGCAAGCCTGCCGGGGTCCGCCACGCCCAGGAGATCGACAATACCGCACTTTTGCTGGTGGGCGTGGGGCTGGTGGCGGCGGGAATCGCCATCGCCGTCTCGGGCGGCCACCACAAGACCACGACGGCGACCACCACCACGGCCACGTCGCCCTAGAGTCGCTTTATCTGAGGCTTTTCTGCAACGAAAAGGGCAATTGAGGCACCGAAGCGATCATGCGGCCTCGAAAGTTCGGGCAGTTAAGACTCAATTAAGGGTAGATTTGGCAGAAAGATGCCCTCAAGGGGCTTGCTTTTTTTTCACCAATCCAACAGCCTCGGTCAGAGAGCTGTTCTACGTTGCCGGGGGCGCTTTTTCCACCGGTCCAACATCTCGAGGGGACGATCATGCGCGTATTTCTTTCAACCGTTCTGGCGACCACTCTGATTGCGACGAGCGCATTGGCCGCCGATGGCGCGCTTGCACCCGGCAAGCCTGCCGGTGTTCAGGGAGCCCAGCTGCAGATTGGCGGCGGGGTCTTGCTCGCTGCGGGAGCCGCGGTGCTGGTAGGTGCCGCCCTCATTGCCGCCACCTCGCAGACGCATCACCATGCCGCCGCCACCGGCGGCACCACGGTGGTCAACACCACCGTCACGACCGGCACTTCGCCCTGATCTTTCGTTGGCCTGATCCTTCCAAGGTCTGATCCTTCCAAGGTCCCATCTTTCGCGGAAGCGGGTGACCGTTTCCCGCGTTGCAAATGCCCGCGTCCCGGCCTCCTAATCCGGCGGCGAGGACGAATCATGTTCCACTCCCCATCGCCGGCCGCGCCCAGACGCGGCCATCTTTTGCGCCTCTTCGGCCTCGGCTTCGGTCTGGCGGTCGTCATCGGAGGCGTGATCGGCTCCGGCATCCTGCGCAATCCCTCGGTCGTAGCCGCAGGCCTGCCGGATCCCCGCTGGATCCTGCTGGCCTGGCTGGCGGGAGGCCTGTTCGTGGCGATGATCGCCATGCCCACGGTGGAGCTGGGTGCGGCCATTCCCCGTTCCGGCGGGCCTTATTCGCTGGCGGTCAGGGCGCTGGGTCCCAGGCTTGGCTTTTTCGTGGGCTGGGCCGATTGGCTGCAACTGGTTTTCTCCACCGGCTTCATCGCGGTGGCCTTCGGCGAAGAGGTCGAGCGGCTGGGATTCTTCCCGGCGGCCGACACCGGCCGGATCGCAATCGCCCTGGTGCTGGGCTGCGGCGCCATCAACTGGATCGGGGCCAGGGTCGGCGGCTTTTCCCAAAGCATCGGCAGCGCCCTCAAGGCGCTGGGCCTTCTGGTGCTGGTGGCGGCCGTGTTCCTCCTCGGCCGCCACGTGGCGACGCCCGTGGCCGGGCCCCCGCCGCCTCTCTTCACCTGGGCCGCGGCGGCGATCGCGATCCGAGCCATCTATGGCGCCTATGGCGGCTGGGAGGCGATGGTCTATTTCTCCGAGGAAGTGCATGAGCCCGAACGCAATGTGGCGCGGGCGACCTTCGGCGGCATCGCGCTGGTGACGGTAATCTATGTGCTCATCAATGCGGCGGTGCTTTACGTGCTGCCGATGGGCGCGCTCACCCGCTCGACCTTGGCGGTGGCCGACGCGACGAGCATGGTGCTGGGC
>JBOHKF010000199.1:0-2846 GCA_050729015.1 Rhizomicrobium sp.
TAGCGTCTTGCGTTCTTGACCAGATCGTCCACCACCGAAGGATCGGCGAGGGTCGAGAGATCGCCGACATTCTTGATATCGCCTTCGGCGATCTTGCGCAGGATTCGCCGCATGATCTTGCCCGAACGGGTCTTGGGCAGGCCGGGCGCGAACTGGATCACGTCGGGCTTGGCGATGGGGCCGATCTGCTTACCCACATATTTTTTCAATTCCTCGGACAAGCCGTCGTCGGCTTCGATGCCCGCCTTCAAGGTCACGAAGGCATAGAGCCCCTGGCCCTTGATTTCGTGAGGGTAGCCGACGACGGCGGCTTCGGCGACATTGGCGTTACCGACGAGGGCGCTTTCGACTTCCGCGGTGCCAACGTTGATCACGTCGTCCACCCGGCCGGTGATCCAGTAGTAGCCGTCTTGGTCTCTGCGGCAGCCGTCGCCGGTGAAGTACATGCCGCGATAGGTCTTGAAATACGTGTCGACGAAGCGCTGATGGTCGCCATAGACGCTGCGCATTTGGCCGGGCCAGCTTTGCCGGATGCAGAGATTGCCCGCCGCTGCCCCCTCAAGCACCGTGCCATCGGCGTCGACGATCGCCGGCACGATGCCGAACAGGGGCTTGGTGGCCGAGCCGGGCTTCAAGGCGGTGGCCCCGGGCAGGGGGGCGATCAGGATGCCACCCGTCTCGGTCTGCCACCAAGTGTCCACAATCGGGCAGCGCCCGTCCCCCACCACCCGGTGATACCACAGCCAGGCTTCCGGATTGATGGGTTCGCCGACGCTGCCCAGAAGCCGCAACGACGCCCGGTTGGTCTTCTTGACCGGCTCATCGCCTTCGCGCATCAGCGCCCGGATGGCGGTGGGAGCGGTATAGAAGATGTTCACCTTGTGCTTGTCTATCACCTCCCAGAACCGCGAGGTCGAAGGATGGTTGGGCACGCCCTCGAACATCAGGGTGGTGGCGCCATTGGCGAGCGGCCCATAAAGGATATAGCTGTGGCCGGTCACCCAGCCGACATCGGCGGTGCACCAATAGACCTCGCCGTCGTGATAATCGAACACATAATGGTGGGTCATGGCGGCATAGAGCAGATAGCCGCCCGAGGTATGAAGCACCCCCTTGGGCTTGCCGGTCGAGCCCGAAGTGTAGAGGATGAAAAGCGGGTCCTCCGCGCCCATGGCTTCGGGAGGGCACGAGGCTGAAACCTTCGCCGCTTCCTCATGGTACCAGTGGTCCCGTCCCGGCGTCATCGGCACCGGCCGGCCGGTGTGCCGGACCACGATCACCGAGCCCACCCCGCAGACGTGCTCCAACGCCTTGTCGGTATTGGCCTTGAGCGGCACCGGCTTTGCCGCCCTCAGTCCCTCATCGGCGGTGATCACCAGATTGCTGGCGCAATCGGCGATCCGGCCGGCAAGGCTCTCCGGCGAAAAGCCGCCAAACACCACCGAATGGATGGCGCCGATCCGGGCACAGGCCAGCATCGCATAAGCGGCTTGCGGAATCATCGGCAGGTAGATGGTGACCCGGTCGCCTTTCTTCGCCCCGTGCGCCTTCAGCACATTGGCGAAGCGCGAGACTTCCTCATGCAGTTGGCGATAGGTAATCCGCCGGGAGTCCTTGGGGTCGTCGCCCTCCCAGATGATGGCCGCCTGATCGCCCCGTCTTGCCAGATGCCGGTCGATGCAATTGGCGGCCACATTCAAGGTCCCATCCGCAAACCAGCTGATATGCAGCTGCTCAGGGTCGAAGCTGAAATCGCTTACCTTGCTGAAAGGCGTGATCCAGTCCAGCCTCGCCGCCTGCTTCCGCCAGAACCCGTCCGGGTCGCTCACCGACTCCGCATAAAGCGCCCCATAGTCCGATGGCTTCACAAAAGCTCGCTTCTTCCACTCCTCCGGAACCGGGATCGTCTCATCGCTCATGGCGTTCCTCTTTGCGGCCGCGCGCGCCCCTCAGGAAGGGAGATTATGCCATGGCGGCGGTGAGGCAAGCGGTCCAGGGGCGTCCACAGGTGCCCTGGGGTCGTGGAGGTTCGACTAAAACATATTTTCTACTGGTCCAGAAAGAGGCACAAATATTGCCATTCTCCCGCTTTGCAACTCCAGGCAGCGGCGTCTGTACCCCGATTGCTTGACACCCCGACCAAGCTTAAGCTTGGGCTTTCCCCAGGGGTGCTCGCGTCAAGAGCTGAGATCGCAATCCCGCGAATCCCTTAGAACCTGATCCCGTTCGCACGGGCGTAGGGAGAGGCCTATGAACCAGCCGATTTTGAGTCCACAAGCCGCCGCCGTCAGCCGCGGGGCCTTGCCCGGGTCGAAAAAAGTCCATGTAAAAGGCGTTCCATTCAGGGAAATCGCGCTTTCCGGCGGCGAACCGCCGGTTCGCCTTTACGATACCTCGGGTCCCTATACCGACGAGAATGCCGCGATTGACATCGGCGGTGGCCTTGCTCCGTGGCGAAAGGACTGGATTTCCGCCCGCGGCGACGTGGAAGAATATGACGGACGTCTGCGCCGGCCCCAGGATGACGGGCTAAAGCGCGGCGAGCGTCTTTCGGTCCGACAATTCGACCGGCAGGCGCTTCGGCCGCTCCGCGCCAAGCCGGGGCGCAACGTCACCCAGCTTCACTATGCCCGCCAAGGCATCGTCACCGAAGAGATGAAGTTCATCGCCATCCGCGAAAACCTCGGCCGGAGCCCGCTAGCCGACGGCAATTCCTTTGGCGCCGGCATTCCAAAAGAGATCACCCCGGAATTCGTCCGCGACGAGGTGGCGAGGGCGCGGGCCATCATTCCTGCCAACATCAATCATCCGGAGTCCGAGCCGATGATCATCGGGCGCAACTTCCT
>JBOHKF010000200.1:0-3426 GCA_050729015.1 Rhizomicrobium sp.
GCGCAAACGGCAAGCCAGCCGGAACATGGCCAGCCGTCCACCGCCAAAGGCGACTGGCCGATGTATTTTGCGGATCCTTCGGGCTCGCGCTATTCGCCCTTGGACCAGATCAACGCCTCGAACTTCAACAATCTGGTGGTGGCCTGGCATTTCAAGACCGACAATCTGGGGGCGCGGCCGGAATACAAGCTGGAAGGCACGCCGCTCGAGATCAACGGCACGGTTTATGCCTCGGCCGGTTCGCGCCGGGACGTGATCGCGCTCAATGCCCGGACGGGCGAGCTCAAATGGGTCTATGGCATGGACGAAGGGTTGCGGGCCGCCTTGGCGCCCCGGCAGCTTTCCGGCCGCGGCGTTTCCTATTGGACCGACGGCAATGGCGATGAGCGGATTCTCTATATCACCACCGGCTACCGGCTGGTGGAGCTGGATGCCCACACCGGACGGCCGATAGACAGCTTCGGCAATCACGGCGTGATCGATCTCAAAGTGGGAGCGATCAAGGGCGCCGATCAGCAGATCGACCTCACCACGGGCGAGATCGGTCTGCACACCACGCCCACCGTCGTCAACAATGTCGTGCTCGTGGGCTCGTCCTTCAAGGAAGGCTCGCAACCCCTGGAAGTGAACAACACCAAGGGCCTGGTGCGAGCGTTCGACGTGCGGACCGGCCGCATGCTCTGGACCTTCCGCGACATTCCCCAGAAAGGCCAATTCGGCTACGACAGTTGGAAGAACGGATCGGCCGACCGCAATGGCAATACCGGGGTCTGGACCGGTATTACCGTCGATCCCGAACTCAACAGCGTCTATCTTCCGGTCGAGGATCCCACCAACGATTTTTACGGCGGCGCGCGTCCCGGCAACGATCTGTTCGGCGACAGCCTGGTCTGCGTGGACCTGACGACCGGCAAGATGAAATGGTTCTACCAGATCGTCCATCATCCGATCTGGGATTATGACCTTTCCTCCCCGCCGCTACTGGTTGACATCACCGTCAACGGCAAGCCGATCAAGGCGGTTGCGGTGCCCAGCAAGGAAGCCTTCCTCTATGTCTTCGACCGGGTCACGGGCAAGCCCATCTGGCCGATCGTCGAGAAGCCGGTGCCGCAAAGCACCGTTCCGGGCGAGCAGACGTCCAAGACCCAGCCCTTCCCGACCAAGCCCGCGGCCTATGCCCGCCAGGCGGTCACCACCGACGACCTGATCGACTTCACGCCCGCGCTGCGAGCGAAGGCGGTGGCTATCATCAAGCAGTACTACAAGATGGGACCCATGTTCTCGCCCGCCATCGTCGGCAAGGTGGGCGGCCCCTATGCGGTGCTCGATATCGGAAATCTCGGCGGCGGTACCAACTGGCCTGGCGCCGGCTTCAACCCGGTCACCCATGTCGTGTTCGCGCCCGCTGCCAATGCCGGCGTAAGCCCGATGGGTCTGGTCGCGCCGCCTCCTGGCCTGACCGACAATCGCTATCTGGAGGGTACTGCCGGCCAGCCCTTCCGCATCAGTGCGGGCCCAGGCTTCGGCTCGGCCTCGGATGCGCCGAAGGTGAGCGCCGACCAGGCCAGGCTGAATGCGATTCTTGCCGAGCATCCCGTGCAATCGGCCGCCCCGCCGCCACCGCGCAATGTGGACGGATTGCCGCTGGTGAAGCCGCCCTATGGGCTTCTCACCGCCATCAATCTCGACACCGGCGACACGATCTGGCAGGTGCCGCATGGCGACACCCCCGACCAGATAAGGCTCAATCCCGCGCTTCGGGGCCTTAACATCCCCAAGACCGGACAACAGGGCACCGTGGGCGAAGCGATCACCAAGTCCCTGGTGGTGCTGGGCGATCCGCAATATTCGACGCAACCGGGTCATCCGCGCGGTGCGTTCCTCAGGGCCTATGACCAGAAGACGGGCCGACAGGTAGGAGCAGTGTGGATGCCCGCGCCGCAATCGGGCTCGCCGATGACCTACATGGTTGACGGCAAGCAATACATCATCGTGGCCGTGAGCGGAGGCAACTATTCCGGCGACTACATCGCCTTCAGCTTGCCGGCGAATGGCTGAGTCTGGCGCGGCGGGTGGTCGCAAGACTGCCCGCCGGCCGGCCTTTGCACCGCGATGCGCTTATTGCTTCCGGCCGATCACGTGCCGGCGGACGGGACCGGGCTTCTCGATGATTCCGGGCAAAGCCTGACCCCTTCGACGCCGCGAAGGGATAGCGATTCCGAGGAGGCCCCCGGCATATGAAGAATGGGGAAAGGGATAGGACCGGCGCCGCCGGCCGGGTACGAGAGATAAGCCTCAGCGTTCTATCAAAGTCGCATTACGTGCTGCGCAGGGCGGAATTCGACTTCAGCCGGCGCGACGGGAATTGGCAGCGGCTTAGGCGCGAATCCTATGATGTGGGCGATGGCGCCGCGGTGCTTCCTCTGGACCGGGCGCGGGGATCGGTCCTGCTGATCCGCCAATTCCGCTGGCCGGCCTTCGAACATGGCTATCGCGAGCTGATGATCGAAGCGATAGCCGGTAAGCTCGATGGCGACGATCCCGAGACCTGCGTGATCAAGGAAGCGGCGGAAGAAGCAGGCTTGGCAATCCATAATCCCAGGCGCGTGCTTCACTGTTTCATGAGTCCGGGCGCCGTCACCGAACGATTGAGTCTGTTCGTGGCCGATTATGATTCAAGCCGGGCCCGCACCCCGGGCGGCGGCAACCGGCAGGAAGGCGAGGATATCGAAGTTCTGGAGTTGCCGCTTCCGGAGGCGCTGGAAAAAGTTGCCGAAGGCGAGATCATAGACGCCAAGACCCTCCTTTTGCTGCAATGGGCGTCAATCAACGTCCCAGGAGCCAGAACAGCAGCGAAAGGACCAGGCTGATCCCCACGCACGTGACCAGCGGAAAGTAGAAGCTGGTGTGCTGGCCCTCGATGGCGATGTCGCCGGGCAGTCGGCCCAACCCAAGGCGCGGCAGATAAGGCCACAGAAGGCCGGCTGCCACCAGGATCAATCCGGCGGTGATAAGCAATCTCGGCACCGGGGGAGCTTAACTCCAATCTTTTCAGGCCGCAGTGGTAAGCGTCGCCTTGTAGAGCGCAAGCAGCTTGCCCCAGGCACGTTCTGCATCCGCCTTGTTGTAGATGGGCTTGCCGTTCTGCATCGGCATGTCGCGCACGCACCAGCCATGGATGGTGCCGGGATAAACCACGACCTCTGCGGGCAGGTGGGCTGCGGCGAAGGCGGCCTTGAGCGTGTCCTTGGCATCGGGCTGTCGGGTATCGTCGCTGGCGGCGATGGCGAGGTACATCCGCGCTTTCATCTTGGGAATGAGAAGATGCGGGCTATCCGGCTTGTCGGTGACGAGCCCGCCGCCATGGAACGTGGCGCCGGCGCCGACCCTGTCGGATACCTGCGCCACGGTTTTGAAGACCAGGGG
>JBOHKF010000201.1:0-2087 GCA_050729015.1 Rhizomicrobium sp.
GCCCCTATGCCCGGCTGCGCCCCGGCGCCAAGATCGGCGCGGGCGCCCATATCGGCAATTTCGTGGAAGTGAAGAATGCGGTGGTGGAGGAAGGCGCCAAGGCCAACCATCTCACCTATCTGGGCGACGCCAGGATCGGCGAAGGCGCCCATATCGGCAATTTCGTGGAAGTGAAGAATGCGGTGATCGAGAAGGGCGCCAAAGCCAATCATCTCAGCTATCTGGGTGATGCAAGAGTGGGCGCGGGCGCCAATATCGGCGCCGGCACCATCACCTGCAATTATGACGGCTTCACCAAGGCGCGAACCGAAATCGGCGCTGGCGCGTTCATCGGCTCGGACACGGCGCTGGTGGCGCCGGTCAAGGTGGGAGAAGGTGCGATGACGGGCGCGGGCTCGGTGATTACCAAGGATGTGGCGGCGGATGCGCTGGCTCTCGCCCGTGGGGCGCAAATGGAAAAACCGGGCTGGGCCAAGGCTTTTCGCGATCGGAATAGGAAAGACAAGAAATAATGTGCGGCATTGTCGGCATTGCCGGCAGGAGCGACGCGGCACCGGTCCTCCTGGAAGCGCTGAAGCGGCTCGAATATCGCGGTTATGACTCGGCGGGCCTGGCCACCTTGGTGAACGGAAAGATCGAGCGCCGGCGCTCGCCCGGAAAATTGTCCCGGCTCGAAAAGCTGCTTGCCCAGACCCCCTTGGCCGGCCGCACGGGCATCGGCCACACGCGCTGGGCTACCCACGGCGCGCCCACGGAGATCAACGCCCATCCCCACGCCACTCCCCGCGTGGCCATCGTCCATAACGGCATCATCGAGAATTTCCGCGAGCTTCGGGAGGAACTGATCGCCAAGGGCCACAAATTCGAATCCCAAACCGACAGCGAAGTGGCGGCGCATCTGATTACCTATTATCTGGACCAGGGACTTGCGCCTGGCGATGCCGCCAAGCGCGCGATCGCCCGCCTGACGGGCGCCTATTCCATCGCCATGCTCTTCAGCGGCCATGAAGGCCTTCTGGTCGGCGCCCGCAAAGGCGCTCCCCTGGCGGTGGGTTATGGAGAAAGGGAATCCTATCTGGGCTCCGATGCCTTTGCGCTCGCGCCCTTCACCAATCGCGTGACCTATCTCGAAGACGGCGACGTCGCGGTGATCCGGGACGCAGAGGTCTCGATCTTCGATGCCATGGGCCGGCCCGCCAATCGCGAGATCAAGCTCACGTCGGCTTCCGCCGCGCTGGTGGACAAGGGCGGCCACAGCCACTTCATGGCCAAGGAGATCCACGAGCAGCCGGAGGTCGTGGGCCACACTCTGGCGCACTATCTCGATCCCTCGGGACCCACCGTGCGCCACCGCGGCGCGGGGTTGCGCGAGACCTTGAAGCGGGCCTCGCGGCTCACGATCTCGGCCTGCGGCACGGCCTATTATGCCGGCATGGTGGGCAAATACTGGTTCGAGAAGCTGGCTTCGCTGCCCGTGGAGTCCGACGTGGCCTCGGAATTGCGCTATCGCGATCCCGTCTATCCGAAGGACGGCGCCGCGCTCTTCGTCTCGCAATCGGGCGAGACTGCGGACACGCTTGCCGCCCTGCGGGACGCGCGCGCCAAGGGCCAGACCGCCATCGCGGTGGTCAATGTGGCGGAAAGCTCCATCGCGCGGGAAGCCGATATCGTGCTTCCCACCTATGCCGGACCGGAAATCGGCGTTGCTTCGACCAAGGCCTTCACCTGCCAGTTGGCGGCGCTGGCGGCCTTCGCCATCGCCGCCGGCCAGGCCCGCGGACGGCTGACGGAGGAACAGGAAAAGCGCCTTTGCGCCGCGCTGCTGGAAACGCCCCGCCACATCGCCGAATTCCTGAGGCAGGAGAACAAGGTGGCCGCCCTGGGCGACGAGATCGCCAAGGCCAGCGACGTGCTTTACATGGGGCGCGGGCCAAGCTTTCCGCTGGCGCTGGAAGGAGCCCTCAAGCTCAAGGAAATATCCTACATTCACGCCGAAGGCTATGCCGCGGGCGAGATGAAACACGGCCCCATCGCCCTGATCAATAAACAAATGCCTGTAATGGTCCTTGCGCCTCGCGATCCTCTGT
>JBOHKF010000202.1:0-2712 GCA_050729015.1 Rhizomicrobium sp.
AACCTGCTCGACCGCGTCACGCTTTTCCTGGAATTATTCCTGGAAATGCAGCGAACTCGCCACCGCGGGATGGGTAATCTTTCCGTCCCGGATGTTAAGGCCTTTGGCAAAGCCCGGATCCGCCGCCAGCGCCTTATCCAGGCCGAGATTGGCGAGGGCGTAGACATAAGGCGCCGTGGCCGCGCCTAGCGCGTAGGTGGACGTGAGCGGGGCGGCTCCCGGCATGTTCGCGACGCAATAATGGATGATGCCGTCCACCTCGAAGGTAGGCTTGGCATGGGTGGTGGGATGGCTGGTTTCGAAGCAGCCGCCCTGGTCGATCGCGACGTCCACCAGGACCGAGCCCCTGCGCATGCGTTTGAGATCCTGACGTGTTACCAGCTTCGGCGCCGCCGCGCCCGGCAAGAGCACGCAGCCGATCACCAGATCGGCGTCGGTGACGGCCTCGCTGACCGCGCGATGGGTGGAAAACACGGTCTTGAGTCTGCCGCCGAACTGTTCGTCCAATTGCTCGAGGCGGGCGGGTGCAATATCGAACAATGTCACATCCCCGCGCATGCCCACCGCCATCTCCGCCGCGTGCTCGCCGGAGACCCCGCCCCCCAGGATCACGACTTTGGCCGGCGCCACGCCGGGCACGCCGCCCAGAAGCATGCCCCGTCCCCCGGCCGGCTTGAGAAGCAGGCCCGCTCCCACCTGGGTCGCCATCCGCCCGGCCACTTGGCTCATGGGCGCAAGCAGCGGCAGCCGCCCCTTGACGTCGGTGATGGTCTCGTAGGCGATAGCGGTGGTGCCGGATTTCATCAGCCCTCTGGCCTGGTCGGGATCGGCGGCGAGATGCAGATAGGTGAAGAGCAGGTGATGGGGCGTAAGGCGGGCGATCTCGGCGGCTTGCGGTTCCTTCACCTTCACGATCAATTCGGCGGCGGCGAACAGCGTGTCCGCGTCGGGGAGTATCTCCGCCCCCGCGGCGCGATAGTCCTGGTCGGAAAGGCAGACGCCAATGCCTGCGCCGCTTTCCACGAAGACCTGATGGCCATAGACGGTCAACTGATGAACCACGGGCGGCACCAGGCCGACGCGGAATTCCAACGTCTTGATTTCCTTGGGTACGCCGATTTTCATCCCGTCCTCGTCGCGTGGTAGGGGCGCAGAAAAGCCCATTTCGGCCACCGAGACCAGGGCGAAAAAGCATGTTAGACCCGCCATGCAGGCCGGTCGGGGCACGATGAAGAGCGCGTTAAGAGCGAATTCTCTTTCGTTTTTCGAATCGCTGGTGATGGGGGTGGCGGGAAGCGCGCCCGGTTATACCATCGCGGTGACGACCGCGGTTTTGCTCAAGACGGCCGGAGCGCTCGCGCCGGGCGCGTTGGTGATCTTTGCCATCCCCATGCTGGGAATCGCTTGTGCCTATCGCGCGCTGAACCGCGATCAGGTGAGCGCCGGCGCGGCCTATCAATGGACCAGCCGGGCGATGGGAAGGCTTCCGGGTTTTTTCTCCGGCTGGGCCCTCTTGATCGCGGCCATGGTCTTCATGGTGACAGGCAGCATCCCGGCCGCCACCGCCAGCCTCGATTTCGTGGATCCCGCCCTTCAAGGCCACGTGGTCCTGACCGCCTTGGTGGCGAGTTTCTGGTTCCTGGCCGTGGCTTTGGTGCTGATCCTGGGCATCAAGGTCACCAGCCGGGTGCAGGTGGCGATGACCGGCGTGGAGCTTGCGATCCTGAGCGTGCTTCTGGCCGCCGCCTTTCTGCACGCCGGCCGGGTCGGGGCGGTAAACCATTTTTCCTGGTCCTGGTTCGCGCCGGACTATAGCCGCCAAAGCTTCGCCGCCAGCGCCCTGGTCGCGGTCTTCTTCTATTGGGGCTGGGACGTCACCGCGAACCTTAGCGAAGAGACCGTCGATCCCTCGCGCAATGCCGGCAATGGCGGCTTTTCCAGCGTGATCGTCACCATCGTCTTTTATCTGGGCTTCACGATGGCGGCCCTGTTCCTGTTCTCGCTCAAGGACGCGGCGCACCTGACCGACAATATCGTCTACAACATCGCCTTGGCCTCGGGGCTGGGGCGGACGGGCGGACTGGCCGCATCGTTGGCGGTGATCCTTTCGTCCATCGCCACGTTGGAAACCACCATGCTGCAATTCTCCCGCACCCTGTTCGCCATGGGGCGCGACGGGGCGATGCCGCATCGGTTCGGCCGGGTTTCCGCCGGGACCCGGAGTCCGGTCCTGGCGATGGTTCTTCTCATCGGCGCCGGCCTCATCCTTCTCTGGGGCGCGAGTCTGATGCCAAGCGTAAGCGCGATCATTACCGCGTCGGTCAATGCCGTGGCGATCCAGGTGACTTACTATTACGGCTTGGCAGGCCTGGTGGCGGCGTGGCGCTTCCGGCGCGCCAAGGGCTTTAGGCGCTTGACGCTGAGCCTGTTTCCAGGCCTGAGCGGGCTTTTCCTGATCGGACTGGGGATCTACGCCGTCAGCTCTTTCGACCTGGTGACGCGGGTTGTGGGAGCGGGCGGCTTTCTCTTGGGCATTCTGTTCTTCCGCCCCGGCGGTTACTGCACGGGCGAGGCGGCGATGGCGGCGGAACGCTAAAGCGGATCACCATTTCATCGAAGCGGCTATTCGACGCCTTCGATAATCCGGACGTCTCTTTCGGCGCCCCCGCCCAATGCTTCGAGGGCCTTGCGGTAGTCGGCGCTGTCATAGGC
>JBOHKF010000203.1:0-2987 GCA_050729015.1 Rhizomicrobium sp.
AACGACCGGGGGCCGCATGTGCCGGGACGGGTGATCGATCTTTCGGCGGCGGCGGCAAGGGCGCTGGGGATGCGCGACCGAGGCGTGACGCGGGTGCGCCTGGAAGCCTTCGCGGCCGATCAACCCGCCGGGTGAGACGGCTGGCGGCGGCCGGCCACTTTAAGCCGGTCAGTCCCAGCCCTGCCTGGCGGCATTGAGTCTTTCGTCCCAGACGAGATCCGACGGCACCTCGTCGGCCAGAAAATCGGCGAAGGCGCGGGGGGAAATGTGGACGCAGGCGGAGCAGCCGTTCACTTGGGCGATTGCCGCCCACATCTCCCGGATCGCCGCCTCCAGGCGTCGGCGCGCCGCCGTCTCGCGGCCGAGGCTGTCGGAGGAAATCCGGCCCAGGCCCGCCGCCCGGCGCCCCAGGCTGGCGAAAGCCGAAAGCAGCGCATCCTCGTAGGCCCGTCTGGTGTCGGTCGGTCTGGCATCCATGGCCGCAAGATAGACCCAATATGGGTGATAATCAATCCCAAAACGGGTGAGACGGGAGATTTTTTGCGAAATCGCGCAACTTCTACGTCTTTCTGCTGGGCCCTTTGTCTTTCTGCTAGGCTTAGGCGGGGATGGGTGGGGGAATGGGCATGCACGGCTTTTGGAATGCGATCGTCCTGGTTTTTGTGCTCGCGGTTTACATCTATCCGATCTCGAAAATCCTGACCCGGGTGGGATGGAATCCGTGGCTGAGCCTGTTGTGGCTGGTGCCGGCGCTGAATGTGGCGATGCTGTGGGTCCTGGCCTTCGCCCGCTGGCCGGCGAAGGGCGAGAAGCACGCGCCGTAAGTGTTTCTCCGAATCGCAACGCCCCTCATCGCAACGCCCCTCGGAAAATCGCTTCGCACTTTATCCCGGAGTGGCGGCTTTAGGCTTTGCCCGAACCCACCACCTGATGGACCGAGATCACGTCCCGGGTCTTGAGCTCGGTGAGCTTTCCGGGATTGTATTGTTCGAGCACGATCCTGGCGGCCGAGCGTTTGACCAGGCGCTTCAAAATCGCCTTGGGTGTGGCTTCGCCGGCCTCTGGCCGCACCTGGACCAGCACGAAATCGCCGATGGCGACCGGCTTTCCGGGATGGACATAGGCCAGCTCGCCGGCGAAATAGCGGGGCTCCATCGAGGTCCCGACCACATAGACGGCATAGGCAAGAGGGCTGCCTGCCAGATTTGGCGGTCTGGAAGTCATCTCGATGACTTCTCCGTTCCATAACGACCAGCCGTCGGGGCCACACTCCGCCATGCCCAGCACGCGGAGATCCCGAGGCCACCCTTGGGTAAGATAGACCGCTCCCGGTGGAGGCGAGGTTTCGGGCGACGGTGGGTTTTTAGGCGATTCAGCTTTAAGTTTCGGTCCCCGCAGCTCGGCCAGAAACCCCTCCGCATTGGTGTCCAGATGCGGCGCCAGCCGCTCGATCCACTCCACCGTGATTTTGCGCTCGCCATTCTCCAGCTTCTGGATCTGGTTGGGGTGGGCGCCCACCAGGAGGGCGAGCTGGGCGCGGCTCAAGCCGTGCCTTTCGCGCAACGCACGCAAGACCTTGCCCAGAGAGACGGAATCGGCGGCCATGGCGCCATCATGCCTCGCCTCCCCCGGATTGGGTATTAACCCATTATGGGTGGACAAACACCCATTATGGGTCTATCCGGTAGCGGCCAACCCGGGAAGGAAGTGACCCATGCGATTCAGTCTGGACGTGCCGGTGGAGAAGCGGGTGCTCAAGGCGCCGGGACCGGTGAGCTTCACCTTGGATTTCCCCGCTCTTTACGGCGAAGGACTCGCCGAGTGGCGGGCGCGGTCGGCGGTGCTGATCGCCGGCCATCATCGGGCCCGGGTGCCGGGGCCGGTGACGCTTTCGCTGTCTTTCGAATCGCGGCCCGGGCGGGGCGACCTGTCGAGGCTCGCCGCTCCGCTGGTGGGGCTTTTGGTGGAGCGGGGGCTGATCGACGGCGACCATCGCACCGTCCTGCGCGAGATTCGGGCGGGCTGGGGCAGGGGGCGCGGGGTTTGGATCACCATCGAGCCCTGGGCACCGAGCGCGATTTCGGCGGAGGGGTTGCGATGAAGCGGCAGCGAAAGAGCGGCGCGGAGGATACCAAGGTCGAAGGCCCGGCGGTGATCGGGCCGATGCATCGCCGGGACCGGGTGCTGTCGGCCGCGGCGGGCGCGCCCAAGGGCTTTCGCCGGCTGGACGGCCTGCAATGGCTTTTCGAGCATCGCGCGATTGGCGCCCACCAGCTTCATGCGGGAAGGCGGCTGCAGGCCGATTGGGAGCAGTCAAAGTTCGAGGCTTGCACCCGTTCGAGTTTTCTGAGGGTGCGGGGCGGCTTACCGGGCGCGACCCTGTCCGACATGGCGCTGGCGGCCGGCCGGCGGGTGTCCGACGCGCTTGGCGTGCTGCCGAAGGAACTGGTCCAGCTCACCACCCTGTTTCTTTTGCCGGAAGACCATCCCTTCAGCCTCGAGCGGGTGGCGAGGCTGGTGCGCCAGGACCGCCACGCGGCAGCTTTGGCGATTCGGGTCGCGCTGTCGCTATTGGCCCGCCATTACGGCTATTCGACATGGTGATGAGGAGGGCGCTTTGCCGGCGGTGCCGCTGCGGACGGGCGCCCCATCGTCCGGGTCAGCGCAATTGCCGGCTTTGCAATGCCGAGGCCAATGCCCGCTATCGCGCCCGCCGCCGCCGGGAGGAGCAGGCATTCGCCCGCTGGCAGCAAAGAGCGCCTAAAACATTTTCTCTTCTGGTCCAGAAACCCGCATAGTTTTTGCCACTCTCCGAAATTGCATTTGCAACCGCCGCCAAGGCGGGATCGCCCTTACATGTCAGCCACCGCGAGCGCCCGCAAAAGCCCGCCGCCTGCCACCCTGAAGGAGCAGGCATTCGCCCGCTGGCAGCAAAGAGCGCCTAAAACATTTTCTCTTCCGGTCCGGAAACCCGCATAGTTTTTGCC
>JBOHKF010000204.1:0-2593 GCA_050729015.1 Rhizomicrobium sp.
TTACAATCAACCGTAGACCTTCAATAAACTCATTTTTGAAGTGATCGCCAAAGCCGGGATAATCGCTGTCCATTTGCGCAATATCTGCTTGCTGCGCTTCGTCGAGTGCCTTCTTGTCGTAGCTGACAATAACATTCCAGTCCGCCTGTGATAACGTCCCTACAGCCCCGGTACCGCCTGCCTTATTTGCTATCGCCGCCGCGCTGTTGTGATAGCTGATGGCCGCTACCGGAGATCATCGCCTCCCACAGATCGCTGCGGCGCTGGACGTTGAGCCAGAAGTCGGGACTATTGCCGAACACGCGCGCGCGGATGAGTACGGTCGCCGCCGTCACTGTACGGCGGTTGTTGCACAGCTCGTTGACAGGCTTGCGCTGAACGCCCATCGCCTCGGCCAGCGTGGCCTGGGTTCGTCCCATCATCTGCATGAACTCTTCCACCAGGATTTCGCCGGCCGTGGCCGGCTTGCCCTTCGTCGTCCGCATGGTTCGCCTCATCTGTAGCTGTGGTCATCGAAATAGACGCTTTCCGCCTCGCCACGGCGACCGTCCCACCTGAAGACCATGAATAAGGCCGGCTGGACCGTCGCCACCAGAAGCTCCTCGGCATTATCGGGCGGGCGCCGGCCATCGGTTCTGCCCGCGAAGAAGCGCCGCGTCAGATCGGCCGCCGAGATGTGTCGTGCGTCGCTAAAACCGGCTTCGCGGGCCAGCGTTACGATCTCCGGCGACGTAAAGAAGCTAAGGAACGGCGTCCCACGCGCGCGCGCGCCCGTAACCGCGATCTCGAGCCCGGGACGCACCTCGGGGTCCGCCAGCTCCAGCGGCAGTAGGAACGTCATCGCGAATGTCGATCCCGAGGCAAGCTGGGCGACCTGGCGCAGGGTGGCGGCGTTCGCATCCCCGGTGAGATACATGCTAACGCCGGTGGCGATTGCCGGCTTGCGGCACGCCACAAGGCTACCCGCGCGGCGGTGCTCTCCGGCGCCGCATCTTGCCTGTCACTCATGATCGCGAACTCATCGCGGCCAGCTTGCCGGCAGGCCGATATCCGGTCAACACGCTCCAGGTGGCGCCGCGCCGCCGGGGCAGGGGCGCGAGAGACGCGCGCCCGCTAGAAGGCGAACGTCAAGCGTCCATAGTAATAGCCGCCGTTGGGATCGAAGGCGGTGACCAGAGGCAGATTATAGATTGCGCCGTTGTTGGCGGTCTGGACTTCGCCATTCGCTTGGTTCGGCCCCAGCTTGCAGCTGCCGCCGGCTGGGATGATCACCCCGCCGGTGGCGCAACTCGCGGGCGCGGCGCCCTGGTCGTCGGGCAGGATGTTGAAGAGATTGTCGGCGCCGAAAGCGAACTGGAGCCGGTCGGTGATATTGTAGCGCAGCTCCAGGTCGGTGATGCCGACCGCCGCCTGATTCTCGGGAATATACTCGCCGTTGGAATTGGGAGTGGCATAGCCGTGGTCGGGACCGTAATAGGTCTCGCGCAAGGTCGCACCGAACTGGTTCAGCGACCAGTCGCCGGTAAGCCCCATCTTCCAGTTGGGGATCGAATGGGTAAAGCCATAGTCGCTCCCGAAGGTGAAGAAGGTGGCGTTGGGATTGGCCGCCCGCAGCACGGCGGGCACCGGATTGAGGGCCCCGATCGAGGTCTCGTTGAAGTTGCCTGCCGCCGTCCAGCTCACCGCGCCATACGCGCCGAAATCGGTGGGATAGTTGATGGTGGCGTCCACGCCTTGGGTCAGGGTGGAGATGCCGTTGAGGAAGGCGGTCACCCCCTGCTGGGTTGCGGTGGGATCGAGCGAGACGCCTTCCAGGGCGATCGCCGAGCCCACCAGCACCGGCTCGTTGATGGCGCCGCCGGACCCGGTGACGGTCGAGGACGTGGTGATGCGGTTGCCGATGGCAATCGAATAGGCGTCGATGGTGGCGCTTAGATCCGCTAGCGGATGGGCAACGATGCCGGCCGAGAAGCTGGTCGAGATTTCCGGCTTGAGATTGTCGAGTCCCAAAAGCTTGGCCTCCGCCGAGTCGGCCGGCAATTGCAGGGTGGCCGAGGTGGGCGAGACATTGACCGTGGTATAGAACTCTTCCGCCAGGGTGGGAGCGCGGAATCCGGTCGAGATGGTGCCGCGGACCGCCCATTGCGGATTGAAGTCGTAGCGGGCGGTGATCTTGCCGATCTCGGCATCGCCGAAGTCGGTGTAATGCTCGATCCGGCCCGCCACATCCAGAGTGAGGGCCTCGACCGGAGCCACCGCCAGGTCCACATAGCCGGCATAGTTCTTGCGGCTGTGGTTGGCGGCGGTAGCGGCGGCGAAACCGGGGAAGGCCTGGGCACCTTCCTTGTAATAGGCCAGTGGATCGCCCGCGCCGATGCCATAGGTGTCCTGGCGCACTTCGCCGCCGACCGCGACGGTCAAAGGCGAGGCCATGCCGACGTCGTAGCGATGGGTGGCGTCGATGGTGCCGGTGAACTGGCTGGCGCTGAAAGAGCCGTCATAGAAATTGGTGGGCGAGGTGTGGGTGTCGATGAACAGCGAGCGGTTGCCGCTGTGCCAGGTGTAGATCAGGTCGATGTCCTTGCCATAACCG
>JBOHKF010000205.1:0-7743 GCA_050729015.1 Rhizomicrobium sp.
ATCCCTATAACGGGTTGGTGATTGCCACCAAAGGCGGCCTCATCCGCCTCGGTCCCGAGCAATGGCGGCCCAGAGGCGATCCCGATTATCTCATCGAAGCTGCGAAACACAGCCGCGAGCGGCTCAAGGTGGAGCGCATTGCGCTTTGGCAACTCCATCGCATCGACCCCAAGGTGCCGCGTGGCGAGCAGTTCGCCGCCATCGCATCTCTTTTGCACGACGGCGTGATCGTCCATGCGGGATTGAGCGAGGTCTCCGTGGAGGAGATCGAAGCCGCGGCCAGGGTCTTTCCGGTGGCCACCGTGCAGAACCGCTACAATCTGGCAGACCGCGGGAGCGAAGAGGTCCTGGCCTATTGCGAGAAGCAAGGCATTGGGTTCATTCCCTGGTACCCACTGGCGGCGGGCGATCTGGCTCGCCCCGGCACGCGTCTGGACGCAATCGCCAGGACGCATAAAGCCACGACGGCCCAGATCGCACTGGCCTGGATGCTCAGGCGCAGTCCGGTGATGCTGCCGATCCCGGGCACCGGAAAAGTGAAGCATCTGGAGGAGAATGTCGCGGCCGCCGGGATCGAGCTCAGCGACGATGAGTTCCTGCGGTTGGACCAGGAAGGCAGGAAGCATTAGGCAATGCGGCGCGAAAACCTGGCTCACGCCTTTCCTGGAATTGCTCCAGCCGGACGTTCCCAAGTTCGCATCAAGATCGTATCGCTTCGAGACTCTCCGCGTCGGACAACAGCGCCACCCAATCCTGACGGGTGAAGCCTTTGGTATCGCCCCGCCTGGCTGCCTCGGCCAACGCCTGAAGCTGGCTGCGGGGAATTTCCAACTCCGGTGGCGATTCCTTGAGCAGACGCATATGCAGCGCCATAACTGACGGATCGTCGAGCACAAGATGGCGGTAATCGCCTTCTAGCTTTCCGGTGCGTCCTTCGAGCTGCCGCGCGCGTTCAAGAACCGGAATGGCCGTGGTCTCGCTGGGCACCAGGAAGGTCCGCCATCGCGCCAATGCCTCTCCGAGTGCCAAGCTCGAACTGAGCTGGACCAGCGGCACTGCCAGAATCAGGCCTGCCAGAAGCGGCGAGAACCAGACAAGGCTTTCCGGTGCATGGCGATAAAGAGCGTAGGTGCCGGAAAGACCGATGGCGCTGAATAGCCAATAGCCGCGCAGCACGAACCACAAGGAGAGTCCGCGATCGCTGCGCGCTTGCGTGCCCCAACCGATGGCGCGGCCGATGAAAATCGTGAACAGAAACCAACTGTGGGCGAGCATGGCTATGGGCGCGAACAGAGTGGCGAAAATGCTTTCCAGGACTACCGAGCGGACGGCGCTGAAAACGCCGCCATGGGCCCGGATCGCCGCCGGCTCGCTCAGCAGCACCATGAAGGCCAGAAGCTTGGGCGCATAGAGAAGCACCAAGGTGGCGATGGTGAGTTGGAGCAATGGAACGGCTTGCGAGACGGACAGCGCAAGCTCGGGATGCCGGCCCACGAATGTGAACGGGGCGACGCCCGGGGGAAGGAACATTTCCAGCGCCGATACGATCAAGAGCAGAAGCCAGAGCGGCGAAGAGATATACGACATGATGCCCATCGCCATGTGCAGACGCGAAGGCAGTTTCAGTCCTTGCGCCCGCATCACCCGAGCATGCTGGAGATTGCCCTGAGCCCAGCGCCGGTCGCGTTTCAGATGATCGTCAATGGTGGGCGGCGGCTCCTCATAACTTCCCGCCAGATCGGGTGCCATCCACACCTGCCAGCCCGCGCGCAGCAGCAGCGCCGCTTCGACGAAATCGTGACTCATGATCTCTCCGCCGAAGGGCGCGCGGCCGGGAAGTTTTGGCAAGCCGCTGCTGGATTGGAAGGCGCGCACCCGGATGATGGCGTTGTGGCCCCAATAGTTGCCGTCGCCGCCCTGGAGCCAGGAAAGCCCGGCATTGTAGGTGGGACCATAGGCACTGGAGGCAAATTGCTGGATGCGAGCAAAGAGCGTCCGCCGCCCCACCAGGCTCGCAGGCGCCTGGATCAGCGCCGCCTGGGGATTGGCGTCCATCAGGCGCCCCAGCGCGCCCAAAGTCTCGCCGGTCATCAGGCTGTCGGCGTCGAGAATGACCATATAGTCATAGTCGATGCCCCAATTTTCACAGAAGTACTGGATGTTGCCGCTCTTGCGGCCGACATTATTGTGACGATGGCGATAGTAGAGGCGGGCATCCGGTTCGAGGCTGGCGCGCAAGCCATGCCAAGCGACTTCCTCCGCCACCCAATGTGCCGGTTCCGTGGAGTCGCTAAGAATGAAAAAGTCGAAATTGCCGTCGCCGGCCGCCGCGAGGGAATCCAAGACGGCGTGCACCCCGGCAAAGATGCGCGACACGTCTTCGTTGTAGACAGGCATCAGGACGGCCGTACGGGAGGACGAAGTCTGGGCGCTCTCCGAAAGGGGCAGCAGCCGGGCGCCGGTCAGCCGGGCAAATGCCCCGAACACCGCCATCCAGAAGGAGATGGCGATCCAGCCGAACAGGATTGCGAACAAGGCGAGGAACAGGAATTTGAGGGCATCGATGCCGTCAACCCTGAGAACCTGATAAAGTTTGGAGACTGCCCCTGCCGTGGAAACGACAACCAGGAATAGGAAAAGCCATCGCCGAGCGGCGATTTCAGACACGGCGCTCCTTGGCCGTCATCGGCAGCGACAGGGACGGAGAATTTTCCGGCATCAGCCACGCCAGTAGGGCGGTGGCAAGCCCCGATGGAGTCCAGGCCACCAGGGGCTGCGTGGGCATGGCGGAAAGGCGGCGCGCCGGCACAGGGGAAGGCAACATTCCGCCATGCAAACGAAAACTCTCCATTGCGTCGGTCCTTCCCGATTTCGCGAGGGAAGGAAGAGTGGGCGAACATTACGGCAAAATCATGGATCGGCGGCGGAGAATTCAGCCTCCCCTCCGGCCTCAACTTTTCCCACTTTCGTTCATTTGATGGGCGCCTGAGTTGGGAGATCGCATGTCTTTTGTCGACCGGCGCGCACTTTTGGCAGCCATGGCCGCCATGGGCCTGGTAGCGGTTCCAGCCATTGCCGGCGCGCCGGCAAGCCCGTCATCGGGGCTTTCCTTCGGGCCGCCCCGCCCTTTCAGTTTCGCGGCCCTCAGAGCGCGCGCCAGGAAGCTCGCCTCGGCCTCCTACCAGCCCCCGGAACTCCCGGCCAAGGCGGTCATCCAGGGGGTGGATTTCGACCAGGTCCAGAAAATCCATTTCCGGCAGCAGGATGCGCTGTGGCGCAGCGTATCCGGCGCCGATCCCGTCGCCTTTTTCCATTTGAGCAAGGACACCCCTGCGCCGGTGAGCATTTTCGCGGTCCAGCGGGATGGTGCGGGCAAGCGCATCGCTCGCCAGGTGCTCTTTTCGCCGGACTATTTCGATTATCAGGGCACCGGTCTCGACCCGAAAACGCTGACCAAAGCGGGATTTGCCGGGTTTCGGGTTATGGACGGGCAGGATTCGCCGGTTGACTGGCTGGCGTTTCAGGGGGCGAGCTATTTCCGCTCCGCCGGCCAGGACGGCCAATACGGCGCCTCCGCACGGGGCATCGCCATCAACACCGCCCTCAAGACCGCGGAGGAATTCCCCCGCTTCTCGCAATTCTGGCTCGAGGAAAGACGCAGCGCGGTGACCATCGACGCGCTTTTGGAAGGCCCCAGCGTTACCGGTGCTTACAGGTTCGAGTGCGTGCGCAGAAAGCAAGGCCAGGTGGTGATGGATGTCCATTGCGACCTTTTCTTCCGCGCCGATATTTCCCGTTTGGGTATCGCCCCGCTCACCAGCATGTACTGGTATGGCGAGAATGAGCGCGCCAAGGCCATCGATTGGCGGCCGGAAATCCATGACAGCGATGGGCTTGCGATCTGGAACGGCAATGGCGAGCGCATCTGGAGACCCCTGATCAATCCTCCCAAGCTCGAGACCAACGCGTTCATGGACGACAATCCCAGGGGTTTCGGTCTGATGCAGCGAGACCGCAACTTCGACGATTATCAGGACGACGACGCCTTCTACAACAAGCGGCCGGGAGTCTGGGTCGAGCCCAAGGGGAAGTGGGGCCGTGGCGCGGTGCAGCTGGTGGAGATTCCCACCGACGACGAGATTCACGACAATATCGTGGTCTATTGGCGTCCCGACCGGCAGATCGGGAACGGCGATCGCCTGAGCTGCGATTACCGCCTGTATTGGCAGGATGCGATACCCGGCTATCCCAAGACGCTCGCCAAGGCGGTTGCCACGCGCATCGGCCTTCTCGGCGCCCATGTGGCAGGCAAAAGAAAATTCGTGATCGACTGGGAGGGAGGAGCGCTCGACCAGCTCGCGCAGCGGTTTGACGTGACCCCGGTCATCACCAATTCGGCCGGCCAGATCGAGGGCGCCTATGTGATCAAGGTGGTGGGCACCGACCGCTGGCGCTCGCTGTTCGACCTCACGCTCGCGGGCACCCCCACCACAAACCTGCGCTGCTATCTCAAACTCGCGGACAAGACGCTCAGTGAGACTTGGATTTATCAGTATTTTCCGTGAATCCCAATTCGCTGGGAATGACGTGGGCGATGGTCGCCACCGAGAGTGAGTTCTGGTCGACGCCGGCGGGCAGCAGATCGCCGGTCCGCCAGGAGAAGAACAGCAGCACCGTGTGGTTGGTCTGGTGAGAGACGCCATATTGCGGATCGACGGTGGCAATCAGCTTGCCGGTCTTGGCGTCATAGCCCGTGGCAGCGAACTTGGCGACGCCCTTGTCCTGGGCAGATTTGAAGAGCGCGATCTCCGGCACCGACAGGGACGTGCCGATGGGGAAAAAGGGCAATTGCAGAGCCGGAATGCCGATCAGAAGCGAATTCTCGTCGGTAGATAGCGCGCCCGATGCGACCGTCACGATCGCCTCGGCATGGGCCCGATCATCCACCACATCCAAGCCTTGCTTGAGAAATTGGGTGCGAATCGCGTTCAAGGCATAGCCATCGTCATAGCCTTGAAAATACTGGCGGTCTATGAAGACTTTCGTGTTCCTGGGAATATCGAGCGACAACTCGCCGGCGGCGCGATCGGCGGCCGTGGAAATCAAGAGCTGCTCGGTGGCGGTGCGCTGCGGCACGCTGGAGCGCTCCGTCGTGCAGGCGCTCACGCCCGTAACCATTGTCAAGCCAAGCACAAGGATGAGTGCCCGGGATCGCATCTTCGACAGCCTTTTCTCCCTCCGCCCAAGAACCAAGGTGGCATAGGCTGGCGCCGCCGTGAACCGAAAAATTCAGGTTAAAGTTTTTTAGGAGATGACAGGCGCGCCCGCTTCAGGGAACTTTTGGGAGCCGGGCGAATTCGAAGAGAAATTCTTTCGTCGCCGCGGATTCTAAAACATGCGTGAGAAGGGGTCTTGCTTGCTCGGTCGGCATAGGTTTGCGGGCGCACTTTCCGGCAAGCAACGAAAGCATGGCGCGCGCGCCTGGCGGTGGCCGCTGGTCGCGGTGGCGCTGCTCCTCGTTCCTTTCTGTATCCGGTTCGTGGATCGGCCGCTCGCGGATCTGCTGGGTCGGCCGACGCGCGGCCTGGCCCTGGTCGCGATTGCGCCGCGCCTTCTCCTGGTGATGGCGATCATGGCACCCTTCCTCCCCGCGATCCTTTCGGGCGGGCGAGGAAAGCGGACGGTCGGGCTTGTGAGCCTCAGTGTGCTGTGGACCGCCGTGGTGGTCGAGTTGGTGCTCAAACGCCTCGCCGGCCGGCTCGGGCCGGTGAGCTGGCTTGAGCATGGGTAATATGGCTTTCACTGGTTCTGGGGTCGGTTTCCGCGCTTCCAATCCTTTCCATCCGGCGAAGCGGCACTATTGATGGCGGCGATCGGAATTCTTTGGGTTCATTACCCAAGGTGGCGCTGGCTCTATGCCGCATCGTTCCTGGTCGAGGGCAGCGTCCTGGTGATCCTGAGATGGCATTTCGCATCCGACGTGATTGCCGGCGGGCTCATCGGCTTGGCCGGCGCGGCGCTCACGCTGCGCTATGCGGATAAGCCCTAGCGCGACGCCGATTTTCCCGGACCGGGTTGCGACAAGACAAACACTTGGAGCGGCTCGCCCACGCTATGAATGCTGACCCACTCTAGTGATGCAAGGCGCGCTCCCGGCGCCGAGCGGGATGATGCATTACGACCGCGACCGGAATGGTTGCCACATAGATCAACAGCCCGCCCGTCAAGGTCGCCCAAGGCCAGATGATCAGCAGCATCGCGAGAATTCCACCGCAGACGCCGGTCAGGAAGCGATGCTCGCGCGAGAGGCGCATATATTTGATAGAAGGCGTGGGAAGCCGGCTCACCATCAAGGCCGAGGTGATGGCGATCATGCCGCCCGCCACCCAAGGCGCGCGAACGATGTCTCCATTCCATTGAAAGCTTATCAGCATGGGGAACAGCATCATGCAGGCTGCGGCCGGCGTCGGCAGGCCGGTAAAATACGGGTTGGCCTTGCTGGCACCCTCGTCGCGCGCGCTTTGGACATTGAAGCGCGCCAGCCTTATGGCGCTGCAGGCACAGAAGATCAGCGCCGCGATCCAGCCCGCCGCTCCCATCCGCGAAAGGCTCCAGACATACACGATCACTCCGGGAGCAATGCCGAAGCTCACCAGATCGGCCAGCGAGTCCAACTGAGCGCCGAAGCGCGTGTCGGCACCGAACATGCGCGCCGCGCGGCCATCCAGCATGTCGAAGACCATCGCCAGGACCACGCAGGCGACGGCGGTGTGCCAGTCCCGGATGAGCGCGAAGCGAACCGCGGTGGCGCCGCTCGAAAGACCCAGCAGCGTCAGTGTCGAAGGCACCAGCTTGCCGATGGAAAGATCTTCCAGCCGGGCCGCCATGATCTGGCGCGCCTTGGCTCTTCGCGCGCCGCGCGGGCGTTTGACGGGAGTGTCCTGTCGCTCGTCCTCGTTCAACCCTCGAACCTCGCCAAGATGGTTTCGCCCGCCTTCACAGTCTGGCCGGCTTCGGCAACAATGGTGGCGTCGGCCGGAAGATAGACGTCCACCCGGCTGCCGAAGCGGATAATGCCAAATCGCGCGCCCCGATGCACCCCCTGGCCCTGGGCCAGATCGCAGACGATGCGCCGGGCTACAAGGCCCGCAATCTGCACCACCGCGAGATCCCGCGTTCCATCGGGGCCTTCCGGGCGCAGCCGGAGCGACAGGCGTTCATTGTGGACGCTCGCCTTGTCGAAGGACGCGTTGAAAAACTTGCCCGGCCGGTACGATTTGGCAATCACCGTGCCGCTGACCGGACTGCGATTCACATGCACATTGAACACATTCATGAAAATGGACAACCGCGGTCTTGGCGCTTCTCCCAATCCCAACTCGAACGGCGGCACGGCCTCTATCACCGGCAACAGCAATCCGTCCGCGGGGCAGACGATCAGGCCGGGGCCATCGGGCGTTTTCCGTTCCGGGTCGCGAAAAAAGGCAAGACACCAGATGGTGAACGGCAAAAGAATGACGCCCAGCCAGGACCAGAACAGAAACCCCAGCAGATTGATCGCGGCAAAGAGGGCGATGAACGGCCAACCTTCACGGTGAATGGACAACGATCTCTTGGCTCCAAAGAGAAAGGGCGACGGTTCCCGCCGTCGTCCTTAATGGCGATGCGGTTCGGGGCTAAGGCAATTCCAGGAAAAGTACGAAGCGGGCTTCCGTTTGGAATTGCGACAAAACAAATACTTGG
>JBOHKF010000206.1:0-6589 GCA_050729015.1 Rhizomicrobium sp.
GCACTCGCTTGGGCATTCTTGCTTGCGTCGAGACCTGAGAGAGCGACGTCGCCGGCGGCCCCGGCCGGGACCATGGTTCCCACGGCCAGTGACACAATTGTATAGAAGGCAAAGGCGACGAACAGACCGTAAATTGCAGATCTCTGGTTTCGGGCGGAAGGAACCAAAAGGCCGCAAATCGCGGTGAACGCGAATTCCAAAGAATGTTTGAACGTCTCGGGCGGCGTTGCCGACCAAATTGTGGAGAGGATCGCCAGAGCGGGAAAAAGCAGAAAGAACCATTGCTCACCCATGACGGCCCGAATTGCCTCCCGGTGGCGCAAGACGTAGATCACGCCCACAAGCGAGAACGCCACCGCCCCATAGGTCGCGAACTGGTCGAGAAACAGAAGTGCGGTGAACATCGCGAGAAAGAGAACGCCATCGAAGTCGACCACTGGTTGAAGCTGCGGCTTTGACCGAAGGGTTCGTCTTGGCGGCGACAGCGGCTGGTTCAGGGTCCTGGGACAGGGATGGGGCTCACCCATAGGCAAAAGCAACTGACCGTCGCTCATAAGGCAGGTCTTAGAGCGCGGATGCCATCACAGGGCCAGGCGGTCAGACCTTCGCGCAAACTGCCCTCCGCTCAGCTCAGCTTGGGATAGGCCGAGCCGTAATGGTGGTAATAGTCACTGCCATCGGCGAAGCCGTAAACCGCTTGCTGACCGACGTCCACCTTGTTGAGCACGACTCCAACCACCCTGGCATTGCAAAGTTTCAGAACGTCCATGGCCGCTCCAACCACGGAGGCGGGCGTCTTGTTCCAGCGCACGAGGAACAGAACGCGCCCGGCTTTGGCCGCCAGGATGCGCGCGTCGGCAAATCCGAGGATCGGTGGCGTATCGATAATTATGTGATCGAACTGCTCCGACAATTTGGCAAGCAGCACGTCGAGACGGCTATCGCTGAAGACGAAGGTCGGGATGTCATTGCCTCCGGTCCCGGCCAGGAACCAGACACCGCTTTTCCCGTCGCGGACGATCGCCCGGTCCGGTGGCACCCCCTGCAACACCACCTCCGCCACGCCATATTGCGGCTTGGCGAAAAATGTCGGCGTGCTGGGATGCCTGAGATCGCAGTCGATCAACAGCACGCGCGCACCGCCGGCGGCCAAAGTCCTCGCCAGACAGATCGAGGTCATGGTTTTGCCCTCGGCCGGGACCGCCGATGTCACGGCGATAATTCTGGCCATCCCCGTCTGCGGCGCCATCGAAAGGAAGGCGCCAAGGCTGCGAAATGCTTCGGCGACGACCGTCAAGGGATTGTCCGCGAGAAAGGCAACCGCCCCCGAGGTGGACCCCGAGGCGTCTGGGAGGAGACCAACCACAGGCATGCCGGTCTCCCGCCGGACGTCGGTGAGGCTGCGAATACGCGGTGTCCACATTTCCGTCAGCAACACCACGATCACGCTGCCGGCAAGGGCCAGAATTACGCCGGCGAGAGCAATGAATCTTAGGCTCGAGAAAGGAGAATCGGGCCCCGGCACCGCCTTGGACTCGATGATAGCATCCACCTGTTGCAAGCCACGCTCGGCGGTTACCTGGCTCGCCCGTTGCAGATAGGTCTCATAAATCGTCTTGGTCGAGTCGGCGGCTTGTTGAAGGGGAAGCAATCCCACGCGCGCTTGGTTGTTCGACGCAATCCTGCTTTCCACTGCCTTGCGGCTCGAAAGCAGCGCCATTTCCTTCTGCTCGGCGGCCCGTGCCTCGGCGCTCAAACTGGCGACCACACGCTCCGATGCCGCTTCAATCTCGTTGCGAATGTCGGTGAGCTCGGCTTGATTCTTCTTCACCAGGGGATATTCGGGTCCAAACTGGGTCTGAAGCTGAGCCAAAGTGACGCTGATGTCGGCCTCCTTCTGTCTCAGGTCGGTGAGCGTGTTCGAAGCGTCGGCGCCGGCGCCGCCTTGGGGGCGCGTTTGCGCCGCCGCCAGCGCGGCAAGCTTTTCCGCGGTATCGGCTTGCGCATCGGCGACTTTCTCACTGAGTGAGGAAAGCTCGCCTTCGGCCAAGGTCGCGCTGTCGGCGGTCAGCAAGCCGTTCTTGGCCACATACTCCTCAACCCGCGCTTGAGCATCCAAGGCTTGCTGCCGCAACCCGGCCAGGGTGGTGCCAAGATCGTCATTGGCCCGTCTCACCGCGGCAAGCTTCTGGTCAAGCTTCTGCTGCATATAGGCGCTGACAATGGCGTTGGCGATGGTTTCGGCCACCTTCGCCGAACCCGCCGCAAACCCCACTTGCACCATGTAGGTAAGACCGATCCGGCGAATGCGGCTGCGGCCGATGAATGCCATGGTGGCGCGATGAATCAAATTGTCGGCGGCGCCCGATTGATCGTCCTGGTCGGCGTTGCCGCTGATTGCCGAAACCGCGCGCCGGAGCATGGCTCCCAGCCCACCCTTGCTGTGCGCCCCAAATTCCGGGTCGTCGTATAGTTTGAGCTTTTTCACCACCGCCGTGGCGATCGCCGGCGAACGAAGAATTTCCACTTCCGTGTCAATGGCGCTGGTGTCCGGCGGAAGAACGTTCTGCTGGTCCGGCTGCTCGAAATTGTCGTGGCCGGGATGTATCACCAGCATGGCCTCGGCATAGTGGGAGCGAGGCATGAAGAGCCCGGCGCCAACCACGAGCACGAAAATCAGGGCAGCTACGAGACTCGCCAGCCAGCGGTTGCTCCACAGGCTGCCGATCGCGTGGCGGAAGGGAGTCAGCGCGTTTTCATTCGGCCGAAAAGAAGGGTCCAGCAAGACTCGCCGATTAGGACTGTCGAGAATGAGATCGTTCATGGATAGTCCCTGACGTCGATTCGAATTCGGTACATATCGCCCTAAAGTCGGATCACGGGTGCCAATAGGTCAGAAGCCCGAGAACGCTACCGAAGTCGCGGACGAATTTCCTGCTGCCCGAAGTGTCCACGACGATCTCGTCATTGGCTTCCACCGCGGGATCCATGGCCTTGCCGTCGTGGATTGCGTCGAGATCGAAAATCGAGACGGTACGGCCGCCGGGACCATTGCGGACGATCGAGACGCTGTGAATGTCGGCGACATTATCGGGTCCTTTTGCCAGGGCGACGGCCTGCGTCAGGGTGGTGTGCGCGGGAATTTCATAAACACCGGGCTGGGTCACCGAACCGTCGACCGTGATTTTCTGGCTGGCGGCGTCCTTAATCGTCACCGTCACCACGGGATTTTTGACGAATTTCTGATTGAGTTCGCCCGCGATCCTCTCCGAGAGTTCGCTGGTGGTGAGACCGACAGCGGACACCCTGCCGATAAGCGGCATGGCGATGGTTCCGGCGTTGTCCACCTGCACCGCTGTCTCACTAAGTTCCGGGACGCCGAAAACCTCGATGGCGAGCGTATCCTGTGCGCCAATCCTGTAATCGGGCATTATGGAAGGACCATTAAGCGCTGGAACCGACGCCAACTGCGTGGAACCGGCCGCAGGAGTAGAGGCTACCTGCTGAGCATGAACGGAACCTGCAGCGCAAAGCGCAACCGCGAACCCAAGAAAAGCGCGATGCCAGACCTTCATCCTGATCCCCTCTGCTTTCCCTTGCGCATGCGGTCGGATTAGCAAACTCGACCGCCGGCAACTCGTTCCTCCGGCATAAGCCGGGAACTCGTCGGCGCAGCAACGCAGAATCGCGGACCCATTGCGCGCCAATTGCGACAGCCGCAGGAACCAGCAATGGCAGTTGACGTTTGCAATCGGGCGCGGGCGGCAAGGGAGATCCGCCTTAGGAAACCCAGATGATCACACTATCGCCGACAATCCTGCAGCATGGGGCCGAATATGTTGCCGTGGAGTCTCCGCCGCAGGTTCACGGCCAAGTTGTCATCCGCAGCCTTGACGTGATCATCGCGACCGCGGCGTGCCTTTTCTTTCTCCCGCTCATGCTTTTGGTGACGCTGGTCCTCACGTTACAGGGGGGACCGATTCTCTTTGCGCACCGGCGGCTGGGGCTTAACGGACGGCACTTTTACTGTCTCAAGTTCCGCTCGATGGTGGTGGACGCCGAAGAAAGGCTTGCCCGACTGTTGTGCGACGATGCGCAAGCCAGAAAAGAGTGGTTCGAAGATCACAAGCTGCGCAATGACCCCCGCATCACGGCTTTCGGCCGGTTCTTGCGGCGCTCCAGCCTGGACGAACTGCCGCAATTGTGGAACGTGCTCCGCGGTGAAATGAGTGTTGTCGGACCTCGCCCCATCGTCGACGCAGAGGTCATTCGCTACGGACACCGCATCGCCAGCTATTTTGCGGTAAAGCCGGGCCTTACCGGTCTGTGGCAAGTGAGCGGGCGCAACGATGTCGGCTACCGCACCCGCGTCGCCATGGACTGCCTTTACGCCAGAGCGCTTCGCCCGAGTCTTTATCTTTGGTTGGTCCTTGCCACGATACCGGCGGTTCTCGCCCGGCGGGGTTCCTACTAATACAACTCGATATGGTGGGCGTCCGTTAGGAGCTTCGCCACCACGCCGAAATGCAAGGCGGCCCTCAGCAGGAACTTGTTCCTGCTTGTGGCGCGCGGGAGACGGGCGATGGCGCCCCCGCAACAGCATAGGGCCTTGGCCGCAGCTATCACCACGTCGCGACCGATGCTGTTTTTCTGGCGCAGACGCGCGCCATGCGATTGACCGGCGCGGAAACTGCGAAGCAACAGCCAGCGAAGTCTGGCGCGATGGGCGGGAACCTGCTCGTAAACGACGGCATCGGCGGCAAAGCCAATTCGCCCGCCGCCATCGAAAAATCGGTAGAAGAAGTCCTCGTCTTCACCACCGCTTTTTCCGAGGTACGCCCGAAACCGCAAGCCAAGACGCTTCGCCAGTTCGGCGCGGAACATCACGTTGCCGGTATACGCCGTTCGTATCTCTCCGCGCACCCAAACCGGTTTGGTCGAATGGAAGTCGCCGTTCTTGATCCAACCGGCGGTCTTTTCAGGATATATGGCTCGTACCGGCCCTAAAACGGCATCCCAACCACCCCGCTCCACCTCACGCCACAAGGCACCCAACCAGCCCGGCGACGGGAATTCATCGTCGTCGAGAAACGCGATCCACGGCGCCCGTGCCGCGTCCAGGCAGGCATTGCGGGCCACCGAAATATTGTGGGCTGGCGCATGAACATAATGAACACCGAAGCAAAGTCTCGCCGCGGCCCGTGAAATGGGCCCGCGCATCTCTGCATCCGCACTGTTGTCGGCGACGATGACGCGTAGGCGGGAGGGCGCGATCCCCGTCTGCCGGGCCACCAATTCGAGGATTCCGACGACCCCGGGCCGCTTGTAACTGCAAATGCACAGGTCGATCGGGACACCGTCTGCCGAGGCCGGATGGACGGAGGGTACCTCCGGGACCTTGGGGCGCTCCACCGCGGTACTCATGCGACATTACATGGAACCGGCGCCCTGTGCCCGGTAGGTGGAACCTCGACGATTTGCGTTAGAACGCCGGCAAGCCGGTCGCAATCGCCCCGGCCGGCAATGAAGCGCGACCGCGGCGCCGAGACGCAGGCGCGCTTCAATTGCCGGTATGAATCCTCCGTCAACGAGTCCAGGAAGTCCTCCAACTGGGCTCGAGGATCGTCGAACATAACGCCCAGTTTCAGACCCTCCAACCATCGCGCCGTCTCTGTTCCGTTCACGGCCATGGGAACGGCATTGAACCGGCCGCCTTCGTAAACGCGGTTCGGCAGCAGCCACTGCGAGTTCGCGTTCTCCTCGTAAAAGTCGATGGCCCAATTGAAATGCACCTGGCCGTAAAGCCGCGGGAGTTCCGCCGGGGTATAGGCACCGCCATACTCCAAGGTGGCGGTCGGTAGCATTTTTCCCAGGTCCTTCGCCACTTCCCGGGTCAGGCGTCCAAAAATCCTGACCCGCAAAAGGTCGGGCCGGCGGCTCGCCAACCGGCCCAGGATCTCGAGGCTACGCCGGCAACGGATCACGCCCAGCCAGCCTACTCGCCAAGGCGGCCCAGGCGGCAGAGTTGGTGAGGGAGGGCATCCACCGTCTCCCTCACCAACGCTCAACGCCTTGTTTTCGATCGCATGAACCATTGGCCTCGATTGCCGGAACTGAAATGGTTCGAAATATTCGCGCAAGAAGGCCGGAGAACTTACCAGCAATAGCGATACTCTCTGCATCAGACGGCGCTCGATGGCCCTGAGGGCGCGTGCCTTCACGCCGTTTCCCAGAAGCACCCGATGAATGTCCAAGACCTCGTAGACTAGCGGCGTCGCCTTGGCGCCATTACGCGATGCCGAAGCCGCGATTGCCAGCATTTCGAGGTTTCGCGCCACCACCACGTCGGCCATTGCGATTTCACCAACCAAAGACGATGGAAAAAGCGCCTTCCTAACTGAAATCAAGGCCCGGTGAAGCAGTCTGGCATCGAAACTGCGGCCCAACAGGATCGCCCGCGCACCCTCAATTTCGGTTGGAGGAATGGCGGTTCCACGCCAGAAGCCTGCGACCGCCGTTTGGAGGCGCCCCGCCCGGAACATGGCGAGCCTCCTCGTCACGGCAGGATCGTTGAGATTATGTACCAAAT